>JALSUJ010000337.1 GCA_027071355.1 Gammaproteobacteria bacterium
AGGTATTCCGGTTGTTATAGCAATAACCATCTTCCATCATGATCTGCGGCATGGCTCGCCACAGTAAATAGAAAATGTCATCCGCATAACCGCCCATCAAAGTTCCGGTCAGTAAAATGGTTTTTTTAACCAGAGAGGCTAAAACCCCCATTGCCTGACCTTGTGCAGAACCCTGATTTTTATACTCATGTGCCTCATCAACCAGAAGGTTAGAAAAATAACCCGTAGGAAGATAGCGTTTAATGAACTCAGTCGGCTGATAACCGCCTTGTCCAAAACCAAACTCCAGTTTGGCTAATGCCCGCTCAATGCGCCGTGCCTGGTTATCTGAAAAAACCAGTTCCCCGTTTTCATCCATAAGATTAACGAATTCATAGATGTTATCGGACAGCATATTGCCAAGCAGTTCATCACCAAAGCAGGCCAGCAGCTTTTCGGCTGATTTTGGTCCAATGGTTGGCAGTTGCTGCATGGCCTGACTGATCAGCTCCCGGCGTGACTTCTGCCGGTTATTTTTTCTGATCAAAGACCATAAAGACGAACCACAATGATGGCAGTTTTGTTGTACTTTCTGTGAAAAAGCAGAAAAGGCAATACGATCACCCTCATCATCAACCACAAACGTGCCGCAATCCGGGCAGGCCGCATATTCATAAGTACGGATCAGCGTTTTTTTGCATTGCGGATCGCTCTGGTTCTGAGCAATACGCACATGATGTTTTCTGGCAACCACACTGCTTTGCCAGTTAAACCCCATACGCATACGCACCCGACCAATGACATAGAACTCAACAACATCATCCTCATCATTATCCGCTTTACCCAGGGCATCACGAATAGCCAGTAACCGAGCCAGGGTGTCCGGCCCGTTTAATACCCAGACACGGGCATCAGGTACCGTTTCCATGATCTCTCTTCGCCATTTATAAACCAGATGGGGAGGGGAGATCACCAATGTCCGTTTATAACCTTCTGCATCCAGTATGGCTGCGGTTACAATCGACATCAGGGTCTTACCAGTCCCCATTTCACCATTGATCACTGCGGCTTTATGACCTTTATCAATCAGCAAATGTGAAACTGACTGGATCAGATCACGCTGGGCATCAAAAGGTGAACGCAGCATGGTATCCATCAGGATTTCTCTGGACTCATTAGGCGTTCCATCAAAAACCGGTGGGTTTTGATCCTGGACAGCCTGCATCAGGCCGCTTCCAAAATCGTTAATAAAATCAGTTAATGTAATAACCGATTCATTTTGAAAACCTTCCTCAGACTGAGGTTGATTTTCCAGTATTTCAGCAGTATTATTCATATTGCATCTCCTTGATTGGGAGACACACTGACCCAACCGGGAAAGTGTATTTCCCAGTCTGGGTTTTAATTTCAGTTACCGTGGCAAAGTCCATGCTTCATCACAATAACCACCTACGTTTAACACCAAAAGAACAAAAACAACTGACCGGTCTAACCGGGAGTGATCCCTCTTTTATCAAGAGTAAATCCCAGCTCAATCAGTTTGTTCAATCTCATTTAGTGAATTATCCCGGCAGAAGTGCCGAAGAAAAACTTCTCAGAAAACTACTTGAGTCATTTCTTATTCATTGATTCGAGCGTGTTTAATGCCCGAACATAAATATAAGAAAGTTCATCACGAAGTTCTGTATTATCATCCAGATGCTGCTTGATAAATTCAGCATAATCCGGATCATCGGCCAGTTCTTTAAGCTGTCTTTGACAGCGAACCAACCAGTTAAGGTCAATTAGATTAACCATAAAGGATCTCCTGAGCAGGAGACATACAGAACCCCAAAACAGGGAAGTGTATATCCCTGTTTTGGGGTTAAAAGAACAACTCAAAGAACGTGAGTCAGATGTTTTGTCGCCATCACATATAAATAAGGATAACGACTGATTAAAGCCGGATAGTGGTTAAACATATCCTGGGCTTTCAATGCCATAATGCTGGCACCATTATTACGATCCGGATGAGTCAGACATCGGCTCATCCACTGCAGCTCTATCAGGTTTATCATTGGCATCTCCATTAAAAAAACAGGAAATACTCCCTGCCGGGAACATTCCCTGCAGGGTAAAACAAACCATTCGTAACTTACTCAATAGGTTCAATATCAAGCGTCTGTGATTTCAAGTTACACGCACAGACTGTTTAAAGGCGTTGCTAAAGAAGTAGCAACCACTTTCAAATCAGCTTTCTGAATAATTCACTATTAAGGTAAATTATTTAGAAAGCCTGCCCCACAAGAAGTGGGGTAGGGTATTCCATAGGTATTAAATCGCTTCCAGTTCAACCGGACTCCCATTGGGTGAATTTAATAATAGATTTAGGCGATATTTACAGCATCAATCACCAGGCATAATGCATCATTTTCATTGTATGTAAAATTCAGTTTAAACAAGGCCAGTTCAGGTTCTGCTATAGACTGAAATTTACGCACAATAATGCTGCTATTAAAATAAAGCTCTTTTTCAGGAAGCTCATTTTTATTGATTTCAATAAGATTCAGAGCATTCAATAAGATCTGATCCTCTCTCTCATGTTGTGATTGTTGAACATTAAAAAATTCATTTTCACCATCATTCCATACGATATAGCGTTTCCAGACATAAATGGTAACATACACATTCAAATCACTGGCTAAACCCAGAAATTGAGCGGAATGAGTAACCTCTATAAATTGTTTGCTTTGTATGACTTCCAGTTGCATTTTTTTTGGTTCACCATCACTTGTATTGTTAAAAAAGCTCATTTGCATCTCCTTTTTTTAAAAAAAAGGGATACACACCCTGTTGGGATGTGTATCCCAACAGGGTTAAAAAATACCTGCTCAATTTACTGAGTCTCTGACTTTCAAGGTATTAACAGAAATAATAATCAGACAACATCCATTAGTTTATTGCCACAATTAAATGTACTGGGATCAATACTGAGCAGGGATTTTCCAATCGCCTGACCCAATGTTTTAACCAGTTTATAAATAACAGATTGTCCTAAAATCTCATGAGCCGTTCTTTGACTTAAATCCGACACCAGATATTCAGGTATAGTTTTAAGCCTGGCATGTTCATTAACTGTAAACTGCCTGAGTAAATTAGGATCAGAAGGGTGTAGTAGTTTTGGTTCAGTGGATCGAACCTTACTGTAACCACGACCAATAACTGGAGTTGAAACAGAAGATTTATCAACTATCTGCATTTTAAATGAGTGGCCTTTGGCTTTATCATTTATCTGCTTTTGTTTTAAACCTTTCATTTCTGACCACATTGGACTGTCACCAGGTATATCATCCAGGATTTCTGCTACACACGAAACACCCGTTACCGGCTTATCCATAAGATCCCAGTCAAACTCAAGACCTTGTGTGGGACAGATCATAAACATGCGTTCCCTGTTCTCCAGTGCACCATAGTGGCGACCATTAAGAACACGAACCGCATTGTCTGTCTGATAACCCCAGCCCTGAAGTACATCCAGGATCACATATAAAGACACCGTATTGGCATACTGCTTTACATTTTCCAGGATCACAATGGCTGGATTGATCCGCTGAATATGAGACAGAAAACTATAAAACAGACGACCAGCAGATCCATGTTGCTCTGCGAAAGCCAGTTTGTTTTTAGCACGACCGGCAAGACTGGCACCAGTACAAGGCAAACCTGCCTCGTATAAAACCACCGAACTTAATAAGGCCGTTTCTACCTCATCCATAGAACCTTCGATAGCCAGGCTTCCAGCTGACCAGATGGGACTGTTTCGCATGGAAGATTCCAGGTATTTATGCTCTTTTTCAATGGCAAATAACAGATCACCTCTAAATCCAGCATCTGACAGGCCATCATGGATTGCAGTGGACATAATGCCACCACCATGAGCATTACTGCCAATAGTTACAACACGCTGGGAAATCGCCTGTTTTATGGCTTGCAGCCGTTGTGCGATCAGCTTGTCTATTGGATGATAAGTGATCACAATTAGTCCGTTGATATAAAATGTAATTCTGGCACGTTCAAAATGACCAAAAAAATCAGTAATGGCCTGGTTGATAATATCAACTAAAGGCTGAACCACCATGGCATTACGTTGTTTTTTTCTGGATACTTTAAATGTACCTGAATCATCCAATACCAATCTTATTTGATCAGTATCCACTTCCACTTTAAAAGCAGCACCGATATTGAAACCGGCATCCTCTAAACTCTGTCCTTGTAACCAGAGTCGCTTTCTGGATTTATGCAAACCTATCTTACGATAGGCCACATACAATTGATTATTCATTTTTTATCTCCTGATAATACAAACCAGAAGATCAGCTTACCCATAACAGGAAAGCCGATCCCTGTTTGGGTAAGTTAAATGAGGTGAACTATGCCACCTGGTTATTTTCCTCAAGCTGTTTTTTAAAAAAGCCTAAAGTATTTGGTTTAAAATGAAGATCCAGCTCCACATTATTTTCTATTAGCTCGGCAATAGAGATATAGCCATACTCAGGAAAGCCCATATTGGCCACGCCATAAGCCTGGTTTTGTTCAGCCAGCATATCCTTTTCAGAAATATACCAGTCAAACCCACCGTAAAAATAATGCAGATAAGCGATTGCATCTTCACCCTTATCTTCCTGCCCACCTGTTTGAGGCATGGATTGGATAAGTTGCGTCGTTTCAACCAGCTGATCAATAAAATATTGACCTTCTTCACCACAAGTAGCTTCCAGCATAAAATTAAGCTGCCTTTCACCCATAAACGCCTGTAAATATTTTGCTGCTTTACGGGCATCCTGTAATGAATTTGGCGATGGTTCCGCTACTTGTAGGATCTCAGGTTTACTCTCACCCTCTTTAAGGGTCAGAATACCGTCCTTAATGGCGCTTTCCATAAGATCCTCAACATCACTGCGGATTAGATCCAGCTTAATGGCATGAATGGCTTCACCAGTTAAATAACGCAACCAACCCTGTTCTTCAAAGGTTTTTAAAACGTATTTTTTCCAGTGATCAAGCAAGGGTAAATGACAGGCTTCTTTGATGATTTCCCAGGTATCCGGCTGTTCTTCTTTATCACGATAAATTAACAGGGCCTTGTTGTTTAAACTGTCAGGCTTATCAGCTAATTTGTCGTAAATAAATACATGAGACAGGGAACCGAATATTTTGGACTGAGCACGACCATTAACTTTGGTCAGTTCCTCAATATCAGGAATATCAACATAAACCGTTTGATCAGTATCGAGGTTTTCAAGATGAATTTCTCGTAAACCTTGTTCTGATTTAGGCAGGGTCAATCGGGCAAAAAATTCCTGCAAGGCAGTATCTCTTCCCCAGACCGATAAAAAGATCAGTTTGGACTGATCCAGTAAAAACGCATCAACGTAGAGATCAGCGATCTCATCTATTTTATAAAGGTTCATAGCATCTCCTTAACATAATAAAAAAGGAATGCCTAAACCCATTTGTTGGGAATAAACATCCCAACTGGGTTAAAAAACAAGAAAAAACCAATGATGGCCAGACAGCATTTCATTTTCTCAAACTGTCTTTAAGGGCGCAGAATAACTCTGCAGTAAAAAAACGGGTTATGTAATAACCTTAAAATAATTAAGAATATTACATAACCAGACTTAACAGGGTAAAAATAACCCCTTCTGATCCATTTTTTGGATCAGAAAAGGGTAGGGCAACAAATATTGATCAGGAGGCTGGAACCAGCTCCCAGTTGATTTCCAGAGTACAGATACGTTTTTCAATAAACTGTTTCAGTGTATCTTTATCGTTCTGCTCGGAAGAATGATTAAATAAAATAACCGCTTTATGCAGTTGCTGGCAGTTAGCGGAAATCTCTGTTTGAGTAAATGTTTGTAAAGTATTCATGATCGGATCCTCTAATAATTAAATTAATGTTACAAAGTCCCCTAAACAGCCTTATAGCTTTATAAAAATCCAAAGCTGCTTAGGTGGACCCTGCAACAGGATCCGTCAGTTTTAAAAATTAAGTTTTAATATAAACCAGGGCAATTTGAGCAGCCACTCCAAGAATAACGGTTCCGATCCAGAACCATTTTTGCCATTGCCAATGGTTTTCCTGCTCAACCCGATGTTTAATTTGTGAATAGAGATCCACTTTATTTAACTCCTCAATTTTTAAATCAGTAATATCATCAATATTTACAGATTTTGACATCTTGTTACATATCCTCCATTTTGATAATTAAAAGGGGATATGCAAATATCCATCAGGGATTTGTATATCCCCGTCGGGTTTCGTCCAGTTACGGACTTATTTATGTTAAATTACTTAAAATAGAGAGCAGCAACGCCCAGTATGGCAGTTATGACTATAGTTCCCAGCCAGTACCATTTCTGGTTTTCCATTGATCGCCGTTGAGCTTCCCAATGGTTTTCCTGCTCAACCCGATGTCTTATTTGTGAATAGAGATCCACTTTATTAAGCTCCTCGATTTTTAAATCAGTAATATCATCAATATTTACAGATTTTGACATTTTATTGCATACTCCCAATTTTAGAATTAAAAAAGGAATGCAATCAACCGCCGGGATGATAAAACATCCCAGCGGATTCAGGGTATTACACAACTTTCAGTGCAATTTCCCCCAGTTTTTTCTTAATGGCCACCTCAATATCAATGGCAAGTTTCTCTTTTTCCGGATTACCTGCAGGCAAACGGTTAAAAAGTTTTACAGCTTCGTGTAATTGTGAATTACTCATAATTGCATCTCCAAAAAAAGGGATGCATTCAATAACCCATTGGGATCATTAAAAGCATCCCAATGGGTAAATTCATCCAAACGAATGGACGAACAGTTAATTGATCAGAAATAAACTGATCGCACAAGAGAAATAAGCCGATATGACTTGCTGTTTGAGTTTTCTAATTAAAGAAAACTTTCTCTCACAACAGCTAAAAGGCGCAACTAAACTGAAGTTGCCACAGTGAAAATCATTTTTTTATAAAGTTCTGGAGCAGGGTAGGGCATAAAGCACAGTGATACCTGACAAAAGTTTGTAAAAAAAGGACTGACGTATAGGATTGAACCAGAGGCCCTATATTAATATAGCTCTAGGACAGTAAATAAACTGATTAAGATAGATTAAGTAGAATAGATAATATAAAGACAAGTCGAAAAAAACGTATGGCCTATTGCACGACTCTGCACATACATCTTAAAAATATCAAAAAAAAAGCTAACTTTCAAGTAAATAACAGAAAATAGCCCAAGAATTACAACTCAGGCTATTCCACAAAAATTAAGAACCTGCGGACAGTGCTTTACGATGCCGTTTAAAACGACAATGAGCAGTCAGAGCCATAGACTCTCTGTATTTGACTCTCAAATCAAAAAAAGCATCTGGATCATCATTTAAAACACCATCTTCCAGAGACTGCCACAGATGTGCATAATTATCATGCAACTGTTCAACAATCAGTGCATCAGGTGATTTACTACCAATACAATCCAACATATAAACATTTATCGTATGATCATGTAGTTCCCAATGATTCATGATCACATTAAAATTGGCTTCTTTTAATTCCTGATAGGACCATGAAAAACAAATTTCATGGCCATCATCATCCAACACTGTATTATCAAAGACCGTGTTCTCAGCATCTTCAAAATGTTTTTCCAGGTTAAAGTGACGTACAAACTGGCCATCAATCTCAAGACAATCAGCAAGAGCTAATGCCTCATATAAATCACAACATTTTTCATTCATATTAATATCTCTCTTATAAATTTAAGAAAGACGATCAAACCCATCAGGGTTAAGATCGCCCAATGGGTTAAAATTCAGTTCATAATGAACCAGGTTATGAAAAACTGTCTAAACAATTAAAAAATAGATACGCATCATGGATGATCATTGAAGTCAGTGTGAACACATCACAATTTCAAAACCAGATGGTGTTTTCAGCGATAAAACTGTGCTGAAAAAAGGAGCAACCTCCTCATTTAATTCCTCCGCTGTAAACCCTCTTTGAAAGGTACCGGATTTTGTCCGGATACCATCATCATAAGGTTCAGCTGTCTGATAAAGCTGTTTCATAGCGGATTCACGTTTAGAGCGTACTGAGATAAAGGCTGTTCCGGTGATTTTCACCAGTTCAGCTATCATCTGCAGAGTCATTAAACGCTGGGTTTTAGGTAAAACATTCAGCACATAAGTGCAAAATACAAAGTCATAAGTGCTTTTTTGCAATACCTGGGGGTAATTGGCGTGAACAAAATCAAATTCACTACAAGGTTGGCCTGTCACCTCTGAAATTGTTTTTGAGTCCAGATCAGCTTTTCCTTTGCCTAAATGAAGAGCAAGCCCCTGAAATAACAGGTTATGCTTGATCACAAACTTCAGTGGTGCTGATGCCGACCGTCTATAAATAGCCGTCTTACCAGCAATACGAAAAGGTTCATTCAGCGTTGTCTGAGCACCTGACTTGAGATCACGACTGATTTGTTTAATATCAGTGAAATTACTCAAAGCCTGGGGATCAATACTTTCCAATAATGGCCTTTCAAATAAATAATTCATAAAAACTCCAAATTTAAAATAATTAAAAGGAGCCTACCCTGATAGGAGTAAGCTCCCAACAGGGTTGAAATTAAGGTTCAAATCAGTCGAACATTGAACCGCGATAATAAAATCCCCAAATTCGATATGACAGCAAATCATTGATCTGCTGCTCATCAAAACCCAGGGTCTTAAAAAAATCAGTAATACACTGATCAGAATCACAAGTATCCACATAATCAACAAAAAACTGTTTAATACCGGGTGCAACATAAGCATTAAATTGATCTTTTACCGCTTTGCTTTTAACGGGATCCAACTCAAAAAATATCACCTCTGCAGTATCCATTCTTTATTTACTCCCTTATTGAATGGTCACAATCGAGCCATAATTTTCCCCTGGGGTAAAATCAAAGGCCCGGATCACTGGTACAAACTTATCGGTGGCCGTTCGGATCTCAGATACTACAGAGCCATCATCATTTTTATTATAGGTTGTTTTAACGTCCTTCTTTTTATGGGTATCTCCTTTGATCACAAAGGTTTTAGATCCATCATCAGAAGTTACTATGCCATTGATATAACCGGCTGCGAGCATTAATGCCACATGCCAGTCGGTCAATTTGCGTAGAGGTTGACGCTTTTTCACCATAATATTCTGAAATAAGGTATCAAAACGCTCCCATAATACTCCTTGCTCTGCAATTTCATCCTGCAGTTGCTTTGGATCCAACTTAACGTATTCAAATGTCAGTTTTTGATCATGAACAACCGGGATCATATACTTTTGTGTATCTTGCAGATCACTGTCTGGTAAAACCAGAGGAACCCTATCTCCCTGTCCTATAGACAGGAGATATTGCTTCATCTTTTTTATACCATCGTCTGAATTATGAGCACTCTGACAACGAACACCCATGATCACGATTTGTTTAAAATCATCCACAGCCGCTTTAAATACACGAATATGCATGTAATGTCGGGCAAGCCAGGACGATAACTGCTTATCCAGAATATAGAACGGGATAATAGTGATCCCAATTCCTCCAAATTGTAATAACTGGATGGTTTTCTGATAAAACAGCTTTTCCAATCGGGCACGACCCTGTTTTTGATCGCTGTAGTTGACCTGATCGGAAACCAGATCGCCATACGGTGGATTAAAAAACATCAGTGAATACTGCCGACGACCCAACAGGCAGTCGTTAATATCACCATGGATCACTTGTCCCAACAGGTTTTTTGAATGCCAGGCACGTTCCTCATCAATTTCCACACCATAGGTCTGACACTGTAAAGTATCAGAGTCCAGGTAATGAGCCACTTCCGCCAGAGCCGTACCTTCGCCACAACAAGGATCTAACAATCGAATAGTTCCCTGCCTGGGGGCTTTTAATTGACGCAAGATACCGGCAATGGTCCCCTCATCAGTAGGAAAATACCCTTTTTTAATAAAATTTCTGGCCAGTCGTTGAAACATTAACGCCATAATTTATCTCCTTAAAATACAAAACAGGGATCACTTAAAAAGAAATCCCCAGATTTAACAGAACTTACTTAATCCAGAGCTGACGCTTAACATCAAACGTATAACCCAATTTACGCAGTTCATCCCTTTGTTGACGAAACAACTGACGATCCACAAGGGGATCCAGTTTTACTTCATCACCTGATTGGTTAGTCACCTGAATGTCACCAAAAACGCCTTGATTAACCGTGCTGTCAGTCAAAGGTTTGGTTTTTTCCGGTTTACCCTGATCAAGTTTTGGCTGTTCAGTCTGAACGGATACTGGATTTTTTTGAGAGGCTTGCGCTTCATCAATAGGATCCGGTTCCAGTACTGAGGGCATTGTTTTTTCCTGAGACTCAACAATACTGACTGAATCCAGGACAGCCCGGATCTCAACCCGAACAGCACCCCCCCAGGTATAAGAACTGGGGAAGATTTTTGAGACAATAAATTCACCGCTGTATTCCCCTTCTGAATATTGTTCCAGCATGGGATCTTTAACGCTAAATTCACCGATATGGGTTAGCAAAGTGCCTACCGTAAAATCACCATTTCGACCATGAATAACCTTGGTCTTTAAGGTGCCTTCTAATTTAATCATTTTCATCTCCTTATTGATTTATAAATCAGGAGACATTGACCCAATGGGATCATTGTCTCCCATTGGGAAACCGCCTTATAAAGCGGTTAAAAACATAACTCACCTGATATAAATATCAGGCGTCTGTGATTTCAAGTTACAGGCACAGACTTAAAGGGCGTTACTAAGGCAGTAGTAACCACTGTTAAAATCATTGACACCACTGGTACGAGTTTTTTTACCGCTTTGTTTTGTTTCAAAACGGTAAAAAAACTCCCCCTTTGCAGGGGAAGCGGAGATGTCGGGTTTTTAGGCAACCCGAAGCCTTAAATATAACCAGTGATCTTTGCAATAATAAAACCCGCAATGATCAACCAGGCAAATACAGCGTTATTACTCATAACAAGACCTCTTACATAGGATTAAAAGACATCCCAGAACGGGACAAGAGAAGATGATCAGGTTGGTCCGACAGATTCGCCATATGCGCCTGCAGGTAAAACCCAATTATTTTGAAAAACAGGTTCATTAAATTCAGTGGACAGTGCAATCTGGATCCACCTGTGATCGCAATCATACGCCACACCTTTTTGAGCCTGTTGTCGAACAGACAGTTTCCGGTGAATGGTAACACCGAACTGCTCTTCATAATCAGCAATGCGATTAAAGTGTTCCGGAGCGTATTTTTGTATGGTGGCCCATTGATTGGGACTCCCAAAAATACACGACAGACAACTGCATCGACCAAAGCCGCAATAATAGGCCGGATGAGCGGTGATTTTCCACCGCTCTAAAATGGCCCAGACTTCTGATTCTGACCACTGGTGAACAGGCCTCCAGTGATCAATATAACGACGAACCCGTTTACCACAACGGTTATCAGTACGATGAGGTTCAAACACCTCATATTTAGCACGAGCGGCACTTTCCTGTGCCCGTTCACCTGTAACTACCAGATAACGCCCCGTAGTAAAACGTGCCTGAGAAGTGATCAGACGAGCACCAACATCCACTTTCAGATAACCGCTGCACCACCGAGTCCGTAGATCCGCTGACACTTGTGGAAATTTCAGACGGGTCCCTAATGTCCCCCGAACTCCACCAGTTTTATGGAACTGAAAATGCTCATCCTGATGCCAAATCGCACCGGTACGCTGCTCATCCCTTAACATTTCACGCTCGAACCCACCAGAGCGATAGCTCCAGTAAAGTTTCAAACCTAATGCCTGGCTGAGTTTTTCGGTATAGGCTTCTGTTACAGGCCAGTCCATCAAAGATGAACCTTCCATACCGTCCACACAGTGATGATGCAGTTCTATACGTTCCGGATTGACACCCTGTTCCAGTAAATGCAAGACACAGGCTGTTGAATCTTTTCCGGAAGAAAAAAATACAATAAAACCGTCATAACTGGCCAGTTCAATTTCTGGTTCTGGTTTATTATTGCTTTCAAACTCATACGCTAAATTACTGTTGTGCATAAGAACACCCTCAAAAAAAAGGGTGTTCTCCCCCTATTGAGGTGAAAACACCCCAATGGGAACAAAACAATTTTAATCAATTCTCAAAACCTAAAAGAGATTGATTAAACCGATAAGATACCTGTATTACCTAGACACATCCTCGCTCCGCTAAGGAAACAACTTCATCACAACCGATGATTAAATGATCCAGCAGGCGAATACCAACAAAGCCCAGAGCTTCTTTAAGTCGAGAGGTAATATGCTCATCAGCATGGCTGGACTCAGCGACACCTGACGGATGATTATGTGCCACAATCATTGCAGCGGCATTATAGGCCAGAGCTTCTTTTACTACTTCACGTGGATAGACACTGGCACCATCAATCGTGCCTCGAAAAAGCACCTTATAAAGGATCAGCCGATTACGGTTATCCAGAAACAGGGCAACAAACACCTCATGTTCCAGGGCAGAGATTTTATATTTCAAAAATTCTCTTACTTTATCCGGTTCGGTAAATACATCCTTATTTTTCACCTGTTCAAGCACTATTTCTGTGGCTTTACTCAGAATATCCTCATTGGTTACAGGCTCATTAACCAGGTAAAAACCGGGATTATCCATCAACTGAAAAGGACTCATACTCATAGTGATACTCCTGTAAAATAATAACAGGCAGCATACGTCCCGACCGGAGCATCATGCCCCTGTCGGGTTAATAATAAAATAATAAAATAAATATCAAGAACTAATTTAACTATGTTCTCGTTGTGACCAGGTACGATTTTTTAAAGCTGATTCAGCTAAAAATTTTGTTTGAAAATATTCAGACTCACGAGATACCGGGCCGCCATCATTAAACGTACCGAGATACCAACCGGCTGCTGACTTTAAAACCCGTAACTCAAGAGTAAGTCCCAAAATTTCTTTAGCTAACAGACCATAAGGTACTCTGGTTAGTTTTCCATTAATGTGATTAAGCATCATTTTTCCTAAAATTACATTTTGTTAAGTTATATCGATCAGTAACTAAAAATAAGTGAATATCCAGATAGGATATTCACTCAAACTCAGTTATTGGATAATATGGTTCTGCACCAGATAACGAGCGGTATAACGGCTTAATTCCACCATATCGTCCTCATTACCTTCTAATAGCGCAGCACAGTCCTTATTATCAAAACAAGCTGGAACCAGCTCTTTTTTTAGTACACGGCAATACTGAACCGTTTCTAAAGTAGTCGATGTCATTTTAATTTTGAGATCACACCACTCATTCACCGCATTTATAATTGCTAATTGAATAACACTATCTTGCTCACTGGCATGAGCCGGAGCAATAGAGTGAAATGTAGTCACAAATATTAATGCTAATACCATAAAAAGTTTAATTGAAGTCATAAGTATCTCCTTAAATTATAAAAAAGGGGATGCACATACAATTATCCACGGGGATAAAAAATGTCATCCCCGATGGGTTAAGTCATCCAAGTTAATGGACAGTTAAAATAGGCCGAAAATCAGCCACACAAGAGAAAAAGCCGGTTAAGGCTTGCGGTTTGGGTTTATAAAAAACCTTCTCTCACAACCGCTAAAGGCGCAACTAAACTGAAGTTGCTACAGTAAAAATACTCAGGTTTAAAATATTTAAACCAAAATACTCTTACTCCTACTACTTATTGTTGATTAAAAAATAAGGTAAGCAGCCTGTTTGTTAAAATCAGCCAAACAGGCCGAGGTTAAATAAAAATTATAAATAAAAAACACCAGTACAGATAAAATTTGAATCAATACCTGGCTGTTAAATAAACCACTCTCTACGACAAAAGAATTCTGTCACCTCATAACAGTTCATCCTCTGCTTGCGGATTGAATTAATTAATAGAGCTTCCGCAACTATAACCGGGCGTGGATTTACACATGACCACACAAAAGGATCTCAATAGGTCTGATTGAGCACAGTGGGAGTTATATAGGACATTTAAGGCAAGTGTCCTGACGAAATAAACTGTCTGAAAATCCGACAATTCATTCGGGCAGGTACACCTGATGCGATCATTGACAATAATATTTCGGCACCATGGGTACCGAAATATTAAAGTATTAAGATGAGACCGATTAAGCTGCCACTGATTTCTGCCAGCTTTTTCGTTCATTGTTCCAGCGGTAACCCTGCTGTTTCAATGTCCCTTTTTTTGCCAGGAAATCCGGATCTTCTTTGGAAAGAAAAACCTCTGAAAATTTATCCTGATCCTGAACCATAACCGACGAATTATCCATAACAGGGGGGACAGACTGATCAACAGATTGATTATTCTGAATGTCACTCTGTTGTTCCTGTTTCTGTTCAACAGCGGATAAATGTTGTGGCTTGTAAACCAGTTCATTGTTGATTTTAAGCCAGTTCAGCTTGATCAGACGACCTTTAAGCATCACGCCGGTCTGACCCTGTTTATTACCTGATTGATAGGTAAAAGTTTCGGGGTAAATATCCCCAATCTTGAACCCGACCAATACTTTGGTATCTTTATCCGTTTCATCCATACAATTTAGCAACACATTGAGTGCCTCTTCATTAACAATACGCACATCAAAATAAGTGTATAAAGTATTGTCAGTATTACCTCTTAGTGCTGCAATAGTGCAAGAATAAAATGATTGCCCCTGGTTTGGCTTAACCTGACGAAAACGATTCAGGTATCCAATACCAGAAGTATGCAGATCAAAGTATTTGGTTTCAGTTTGAGTAGTCATGGTACATCTCCTAAAGTAGTCATAAAAAAAAGGGATGCACACACAATTATCCACTGGGATAAAAGATGTTCATCCCAGGTGGGTTAAAAATAAATAGAGTTTAGTTAGTCAGAATGTTTATCAACATACCAGCCAACTAAAGCAATCACTATTCCAATAGATAAGATAATTAAAGTTTGAGTGACTTCATTCATTATCTTTTCCTCCTTAATAATAACGCAATTCCGATAGCTAAACTGCCTGTAACAGATAAAGCAATGGCCGGGAAAAGGGTTATTTTTGAATCAATAAAGGTACCAATAATTAAACCAATTATTACTGCGGTACCAATATTATCGAAAACAGTCGCCAGACCGTTTCTTTGAGCTTTATTAAATTTCATCCGTAGCACACCTCCTTTCAAAAGATTAAAAGAGATGCATGCGACCTCACTGGAGATGCATAGATCTCCAGTGAGAAAAAAATTTAGTTAAACATTACTTAGAATGTTTGTGTTTTTGCTCCTCATCACCATTTTTAACAGCCCAGGCAAACAGGATGATTAAAAACGTGATTGAGAACATACTTATTGAAAACCAGTCCCATTCCATCTAGTTTTCTCCTTCAAAATACATTCCCAATAGAAAAAATTCAATGCCACTGATACCTGCACTAAGAGCCTGTAACATGGACATATCCTTTAATTCTAAAAGAATGTTTACCAACAACCCAATAATAAGGGTTTTACCAATATCCTTAAACAAATTAGCCAATGAGGCTTTGTGTTTTTTGTTCAAAGATATTTTAACGAACTTTTTAATGTTCATGTTATCTCCTTACAGTATAGCATTTGAACACGCTGATAAAGGAGATCACTACCCTGATGGGATGAACTCCCATCAGGGTAAAAGCATTAAGCCAAAACTTAACAAAATGACAAAACGGATCAAACGGACTGATGTCCGGTGTCTGAAACTGATCCACAAGACACATTTGCAACTACACTGAAGTTGCCACAGTAAAATACTATTCACTATTCACTGGCAGTACACTACAGAAAGCACGGAATAATACATTACAGACAAATGCAAGAAAAATAAGATGAGCGACTGAGTAGTCACAGTATAAAGAACGGATTTAACCAGATATATAAGACAAGTCACTACCCGAACAGGTCACTGCTTTATATTGATGACTCACAAGCAGTTGTTACAGTATTAATAATTTTAATGTAGCAAAAATTAAATATCAACTCAAGTTGAATAGTTCATATTTTGTATAAATTGTAATCAATTTGTAATAAATAATTGATGAAACGTTATTTTCTATAAAAAAAGACGGGTTATACAGAACTTATTCACAGGGGTTGTGGAAAAATTTAAGCAACCCGGTCTTTAACCTGAGATGGAGTCGAATTCATCCAGGCAAAAACCGGATCGAAGTTAAATCACTCAAAGTGATTTTGTACACCCACCGATGTACATTTAAACTGCCCGGCCATTAATGTGTTCTGATTTGGAGTCTGAGTATTAGAACTCCAAAGCGGGCATTATCAAGCCGCATAAATCTGCACTTACCGGCTCACAGCAGATCCACACTGTTCATGTGCACCTGAACAGTAAAGGACCGGTAAATTCGTACCGGAACGAGTGTGAGCCTTTATTATAGCACAAATTAAATATGAACAACTATGCAGGTCATAATCAACCAATTCCAAAAAAATTCATATCATCTATTCAATCCAGATATTGAATTTTTCCTGTTTTAAAAACCCTTCTTTTACAGCCAGAATTGCAATCTATCTCATCTACAAAAGAATTTGCAATGGTTATGATCTGCCAATCTGGTTTTTTGGGGCAATTAATAATTTTCATCTTATAAATAACCCGTATTCACTTTTTTGCGGATCACACTTGAATATTTTGGTTCAAAGCCAGTAATGCCGCCTACACAATAATTGACATAAACTCTGGTCTTGTTTTTACCCGCTTTTTCCAGTTCCAGGCTTAACCATCCGATATAATACCCAGTATCCAGATCCACCTCCTCTTTCATGAGGTAATGAACCCCTGGCTCCACAATATGACGATAACCATTATCCATCTGTGAAACCCATCCAGCAGCATCGGCTGGATCAACACCCCTGGAACGAATAATTTCGTTTTTAGTCATAAAACCAAAAGCACGCTTGTAACGCACATATGCAACATCCACATCCACCGGGACATCTTTGTGATATTTTATGCGTTTATGACAATATTTATTCAGTTCAGGCTTTGCCTGACTCCGAGTATTTTTAGATTGAGAAACAGGAGTTGATGTTGACTGAGTGTTATCTTCATACCCTATCAACTCAGTTCCCATAATGGCTCCGCCCACTGCTCCGGCAATAGTCATTAAAGTCTGGCCTGTACCGCTGCCAAACTGATTACCAACAATACCACCCAACAAACCTCCGCCAACCGCTGCTGTGGTTTTATTCACTTTGGGTAAACCATTGGTTGACGACGTTGTCTTACCCTGATTTGTATTTGCTGGATTAGTTTGACATCCGGACAATAACGCAACAAATACAGCGCCTATTAACAACAAAGACACAAAAGAACAATATTTATAACTCAACATAAAACATCCTTAAATTTAATTTACAATTTACCCAGTGATCTCTTTATTCCTCCCAAAAGAATCCACGTCTTTTAAGTAAAAATACCGGGTTTACTAATGATCAATCTCACGAACCCCTTTTTGAATTCGTAAAATTTCCACACGTTCACGAATAACATTACGGATCCCTTTGGGATCTTTAATGGCAGATAAACTTAGTCTGGGATGACTCTTATCAGAGGTTTCCAGAACCAGCGTTCCCAATGAAAAAAATCTCTGAAAAAAAGGTTCATCTATCTGATAATCTTTGATCCGATACAATTCCAGTTCATTATGAATTCGATGTAAAACACCGGTCGAAGTAATAAGACGCTCATGTGTCAGTTGATAATTTGTATTACGGGTTGTTATATACAAACTGAATAACTTCCACAAAGGAACAATCAGTATTAATAACTTGACAAACAAATACATTGATAGCGTTGAAGTTGCAAACAAATACCTTGATAGCGTTGAAGGGGAACCATCAGGGATCGTCACTGGTAACGTTATTTTAGGAAAAGCCGACGATAGATCCGTAATATTTAAAAATACCACGGCTGCAATCAACGACAATGACCAGAAAAGATAACCATCCAGATTAGAGTAATGTGATGGTGTTCCCTGCCATAGTACAGCCTTATTCTTTTGTTCCATTTTTATTCAACCTTAATTAATTTGAACAGAACTCCGTATCATCTCTGAGGTCAGATCATATTCTTTATCCTGATCAAGGGGCGCCAGAAGATTTTCTTTGATCTTCGATGAATAAGAATCAAAATCCGGATTGGCCTCATACTCAAAGATCCTGGCCGCAATCGCATAGGCTAAGTTAGTTGGACCGCTGCCTGTATAACCCCAGGCAATTCCACCCTGGTATGGATATAAATCATAACGGGTAGGTAACAATTCCACTGAGTTATTCTCATCTCGACATAAAGTGTTTTCTTCACTTTGACACAAAGCAACCGCAGCCCCTTCAACAAAACGTAATAATATTTTCATAAGTTCATCCTTTAATAAACAAAGGGATTGGCAAGTACAAAGCCAGTTCCGTGAGCATGGTTTTACTTTACTAAAACCTGGATATATTTTTGTGGAATATCATTTGTAATGAGCATATAGCCTCGTGGCTGCCACCCAATTTTTAATTCGTCACGAACCATTATGCCAAGATCGCTTGCAGACCGTGCCTCCACAACCTTATAATCTGATATCTTTTTTATACTCATAATAAAAATTTCCTGTTCTGTTACAAATTGATATTAATTTTTTTCTTCAATAGGCTTAATATCACCATGTTTCACTAATTCTATATAAAGCAATTTGAGATGTTTATCACTTTTATCATGATAACTTCTAATATCAATCAGTGTTCTAACTATTGTAAATATAGCAGTTGTTATTAACCCAAATATGATCAGCCCAAACAGGTCAAACATTGAAGATCCTGATATTGGCTCTGGGAAAAAATGATGCCAAAGTAATAACAAGCTAACAGTCATCAATGTAATCCCTATAATTCTTTTTATCATCGCAAATAAAAGCAAGTTTCGTATTGCTGTGAAACATCCTTTCCTTTCGGGCACTTTGATTTTAACTTTTCTTGTTTTTTCCACTCTATAATTTCCCATAAAATAAACATCAAGAATGAGATAAAAAAATACTTCTGGTTACAATACTTAATTTCCCAGTTTCATTCGATTTTGATCCCGGTTTGCATTCTGATCAAAGACCAGGGTTAACTTACCCTCATTCATGCGAGCATGAGCGTTATAATATTTCTGTGTTTTTTTGGATTTGAGTTTCTCAATTAAAATGGTTTTACCTGAAAATAATTCTACGGCCAGTTTTTTTCCGATCCGTTTGCCAAAGCTCTGTTTCCACAAGGTGGCCTGGCAATGGTTACAGCGATAGTTTTTTTCCATTTCAAGCACCCTGCCCTGTCCACATAATCCGCATTCACCTATTGACTGAGCCTCTTCGCGATGTTTTAAGGGGGTTTTTAAATCTTCAGATAACTTCTCTAAATCCGTCAAAATATCATTATGCACCTGTGAAACCACATCCAGATAACGTTTTTTCTGCCGGGCAATAGCATCCAGCCAGATCTCCATCTGTGCCGTGTATTGATGATCCATAAACGCCAGTCCCATGGCCAGTAATCGTTCAATGATTTTTACGCCTATGTCAGTCGGTACCAGTTTGCGTTTTTCCAGTTTAACGTACTGATGCCTGAACAGGGTCTGAATGATACTGGCATAGGTTGATGGCCGTCCGATCCCTTTACTCTTGAGAGCCTTGATCAGACTAGCCTCACTGTACAATACCGGGGGCTTGGTGTTTTTAACCTGCAGCTGACACTCACAGACATATCGCTGACCAACCTTAATGCTGTCCGGCAACAAACTGCGGGTTTCTGCTTCATCGGTTTTTTTCTCATCATTATCATTTGGATCCGATTTTAACCAGCCCCGCCAGCCCTGAATGCCAGTCGCAACCCGGCCACTGGCCAGAAACTGAACCGGCTGACCGACCACCTGCACATCACCGTGCAGCAGAACACGAGTCTGATCAAATTCGGCATCCGCCATTTGAGACGCCACAAACCGCTCATAAATCAAACGATACAAGCGGATCTGATCAGAAGCATGTTTATCCTGACACTCTTCTGTTTGCAGTTGTGGTTTATCCAGCTCTATTGGACGAATACACTCATGCCCCTCCTGGGCATCCTTACCGCTTCGCCAGACATTAATTTTTTGAGCCAGTGGTAAATTATTCTGTTCAATGAACTGTCGCAGTTCAGATAATGATTGAGGATCGGGATTAGGGTTGTCTGTTCGCATATAACTGATCCAGCCGGAGGCATAAAGCGACTGAGCCAGTTTCATGGTGTACCCAGTATCAAAACCTAAGATACGTGAGGCAGCCTGTTGTAAAGAAGCCGTTTCAAAAGCCGCAGGAGCTTTCTGATAAACCTTGTTTTTTGCAACATCTAACACTTGCAGCTGCCGGGTTTGTGCTGCCTGTTCAGCCACGCCCCGTTCAGTCCAGATTTTTTGATTACTTTCCCCTTGCTCACTCAACAGGGGTTTAAAATACCATTTAGCGTTCCATTCAGGGGTGTCTGAAACGTTTGCAAGAACATCATAGTGCTCTATCGGCTTAAAATTACTTATAGCCTGAAATCGCTCCACAATAAGTCTGAGCGCAACTGACTGAACCCGTCCAGCAGACAGACCGTGACCCAGTACCGGTGATACGGTATAACCCACCAGACGATCAATCACCCGACGAGCCTCCTGGGCTGCCACTAGATGATAGTCAATACTGCCCCTGGACTGGATCCCCCGCTGTATCTCAGCCTTGTTAATGGCCTTAAAGGTAGCCCGGTAAACCGGTTTACCGGTTTGTTTTAAACCCAGCACCCGTTCCAGATGCCAGCCGATGGCCTCACCCTCCCTATCCGGATCGGTTCCGATATAAATGGCCTGACAGGACTTAACTGCTTTTTTTAGCCTGCTGATCACTTTGGATTTTTTAGGATCATTCTCATAATGCGGTTTATAATCCGGGGCTGCTACACCCATTTCATGTTTTGGCAGATCACAAAAATGTCCGACAGACGCTTCAACCTGCCAGTCACTGCCCAGGTAGTGTTTAATTTTTTTGATCTTGTTGGGTGATTCAACAATTAACAAATTCCGTGTCATAAACCTGCTATCCCTGTGAAGTGAATATGAGCCGATACGCTCCATGAAAAAGGATTATATTTGGCTTTTATTTATTGGCCAGCTTGATATTACGCTGCAACATCCAGACATTATGCTCGTTCAAACGATAGGACAACGCCCCCCTGGCATTCTCATCCGGGCCACCCTGGATTTGTGAGGTCAGTTCAAAATCATAATTGATCCGATCTTCACTAATGGGATTTACATGAGTCACTTTAAAGGATTTAACCGTGTACAACGGTTTGTTATGATAAGCTCGGCTGATCTGCGTTTTAGCCAGCCAGTCCTTAAAATCCAGTTCAATTTTTTTATCTGACGGGCCGATCCGGGAAGTCTGAGAAGTCTGAGAAGTCTGAGAAGTCTTATCACTGCAGCCTGACATGAGAATGACTACAGAAAATAACAGAGAAAAAAGATAGATATTCAGTTTGATCATAATTATCGTCCTTGAGTAATTTTTAACAATGTAAATAAATTTAAGTGCCTCGTCTAGCACACATCATACATCCTGCATGATCATGATCCGGTTTGACCCAAACGATTATATAACTAATCATCCAATCTCTAAAGATAACCCCGGATCATAAACAGGTGCCATGATAATATAATTTTTTTAAAAATCCGGTTCCCCACTCATATCAAAGGCATCATCGTTACTATGAGTTACAGTGCTCTGTGATTTCTGTGATTTCTGTGATTGCGGGTCTTTTTTGTCTTTAACCTGGTATTGAATAGTCTCAATACCCAGTAAATCCGGTGCAATATAACTGGCTTCAAGCACCAGTTTTGTATTGGTCACATCGTCTTTTTCCCAGACTTGCTGTTTCAGTGAGCCTTCAGCGTATACGCGGGCACCTCTGGACAAAATTTTGGCCACTCGTTCAGCCTGTGGACCAAATACAGCGGTATCGAGCCAGAAACCACCATTATCCACATAATCACCATTTTCCAGACGTTTATCCCGATTAAAACGGATAGAAAAATTCGCTACTGCCCGCTGCCCGTCTTTGGTCTCAATATATTTCAATTCTGGTGTTTTACCTAGATTACCCGTTCCTTTAAAATCATTCGACATAACAAATCCTTTTTAATATTAAATATAAAAATAACATTATTCACAAATAATAATAGCGACTTACTCACAGTCTTTGCAACAGACAATCAGATATTCAAATAATCTGATTTAAAATACTATATATTGTATGTGTCAAGTTAATATTAAATAAAAAATAACAATATATAGTATTTAATATATCTAGCTACTATTGGAATAATAGCTTATCGCTTAAACAGAACTATCAACCTGAATATTTTGTTGATGCTTCAAATCATAAATCTCAGACCGGTCCACTGAAACAGATGCTGGAGCCTCAATTCCCAATTTGACCTGCACACCCTTCTGCTCCAGAACAACCACCGTAATATCATCACCAATACGAATACTCTGACCTGAATTTCTTTGTAAAATTAACATAATGCATCCTTTCATTTAATTAAAAATTAACGAACCAACTCCATTTGTGACCCATCAGCACAACCGCAGGCATCATAAAATAGACCTACACTCCTATGCTGAAAATTCAATACACTGAACATGGTATTTAAAACTAACCGGCAACGATCATACTCCTTTAACGTATTGAGCATAGCCGGCCCAAACATCGACAGTAATTGTTTATGACGATTATCCTCACGAAACAATCGGTTGATCATATTATTATCCTTGTTACGGTAAATCTTACGACTGACACGCCAGACTACGGTACAACGTAAACGGTCATTGGAAAACTGTTTTTTGTTATACAGATACAACGGCATGGTTCGGTACGTATAATTATAATCGGCAATCAACTGCTCCATTAACGCCAACACCTTATCTTTACGATCCTGCAAATCTAACAATGAATAATTAATACCTCCCTTATCCCTTAAAAGGCCTTTTATAAAAGGCTCACTATTTTGCTCAAAGTACTGATAAATACTCAAAAGTGTACCCGACTGATACTCAGTATTTAATGACATATTAACAACTGCTCCAGTTCCATTTATTTTGATCCATCAATAACTGGCCCAGGAATTTTCTTCTTTGTTACAACTTTCACTGTTCCAGTTTTTTTGGGGTTATTAATTGCCGCAGTCACCTTACTGGCCTGACGACGTATTGATGCCTGTCTGGTCATATCAATGATCTGTTGACGTTTAGCGGGTAATGGGGGGGCCATCTCTGCACGAACCAGTCCCTCTAAAACAGCCTGTGGCAGTACGATATTCATTTTTGAGGCAGCATCCTGGGCTTTAGGATTATTGGCTGCTATATCATCTCGTTTAACCTGGGTGCGTTTATAACGCAGGCTCAGTTCAAACGCGCAACGAATACGCCCTGCTGCATTATTCAAATACCGCCTGGACTGATCACGTTCCAGTGCAGCGGCATGACGTAATGATAATATCTGCCGAGCCAGATGATCATATTCCAGCAACGTCAATGCAGCCTTATGTGTAAACTCTGGTGCAAATTTCAATGACAACTCAATCGGCTGAGTCGATTCCTGTAAAGTGATCCGATAACCACGTTGGGCCAGTTGCTCTAATTTTTGCTGCATCTCAGCACTAAAACCACGGATTGTTTCATTGGCTAAATTCAGTGCCTGTTCAATTTCCAGTAAAAAATAATCGGCATACGGATCATCCCGACCAGCACCCAACCATATCTGATTCATCTGACCAGCAAAACGGATCAGGCCGGTGACCGGTTTAATACCATTTGCGTCATCCCTACGCCGCCCATGATACAGACGATGAGCCTGACGGGTATGCAACAGAATTTTAACATCACCCACCATTTTTCCCGGTGTCAGCCGAGCCGCCACATCTTCCTCATTCTTAAAACGGATCCCTCTGTTCTGGGCCACCTGTTTTGACATAAAGGGCACATCAGCCCTGGCATCATATTTCTTTCTCAGTTCAGCCTCTTCTTCCTGAGCCATAAAATCATCGTCTAACTCATCGTCCATGTCGTCATTAAAATAATTAGTCGGTTGAACTTTTTTTGGAGCAGTTCCCTGTTCCTCGTTTTTATTGTGCATTGCTGCCTCCATGTTTGATCTCCTTATAGTATCGCTGGTAAAGCTAAAAAATAATCAGTCTTATCCAGACTGAATGGTTAAAATAAAAATAGTTATAAAACCCACTATCCAATACACCTTAAAATAACCCCAATTAAAAACTGGTATAAGAGTTTGATCAATTTTGGGGTACCAGCAAAGATTTAATAGCCGGTAATTGATGTTCTGTTAATTGACGATTTAAAATCCGGGGATTAACCTTGTAATAAAAAGGGAATCTTTGTCCAGATTCTGTGTCTTTAAAAATTAGTTCCTGCTGATATAGATAATTTAATGCGATATTCAAAGTCACATTGGTGAACTCAGGGATGTAACTGACCAGCGTCCGGGTACTCATACAGAACCAGCCGAAGAGTTTTCTTACGGGTAAACAGACTGAAACCTGTTCACCATCCAAATATTCCACCAGATACAGCGAATCGCTGTAAAAGGTGATGGTTAAAGCCTGTTTTTCTGGTATTTTCATAATTCTTTTCAATCCTAACCAAAAACTGTAATGAGTCATTACAGAAACCAATCATATGACTTGCATGAAAACTATAATTGCTCAGTACAAAATTTTGAATTCTGTACTGTAATAACTCATTACAGAATTATTTATAACCCCACTTTCATTTTGGCTTTTAATTCAGCCAGAGCTTCAATCCCTTTTTTCCTCACCTGTGGATTAGATGTTTTTTTGTCGGCTGAGTTTTTATCCGCTCTGCCTGCCGTCGCTGCCGCTGCCTGGCGGGCATTTTTCTCCCGAACACTACGGGCATTTTTAACACTCAGCCCGTATGAATCCACCGTAAACTCGCCCGAGAATACGGCACTGCGTAGTTTGTTCATGAATCCCAACAGATTGTAAATCTGCCCCTGCCCGGTTTTCTGATAGCTCTGCAACCGCCCCAGCAGCTGATCCAGCACATCCTGGCGAACCTGCCCAGGGATACTCATCAGAACAGATTGGGCTATGGGGTATTCGTAGGGCAGAATAAATTTTTTTAATTTTTCTAAATCTTTTAAATTTTTTTCAGAAAACGCTTGATCTGTTGTTGTAGTTGTTGTATTTGATAATCTTTTATTATTATTACTACTACAACTACTACTTTTACCGGCCCCAAATTCTGGGGTCGGAGAAAGATCGCATGGTTGAGCCATTTCTGTCCGGCCCCAGTTTTTGGGGCCGGTAGATTTTTTACCGGCATCAAATTCTGGGGCCGGTAAATTTTCCCGGCCCCAAAAACTGGGGCCGGTAGAAATTAAGTCACTTTTTTCATCCGACGGGGCAAAATTTTCACAATTTTCGTTCTCCTTTTCATTAAAATAAGCCTGACTTTCTATCTGGGAAAAGTTTTGAGCGTAATATTGGTAGTCATTATTCCAGTTATCAGGCTCATTTTTTGTGCGTTGCAGAGCTTCCAGGCGGGCATTATGCTGTTCAATTTGTGAGCGTTTAAATGTATCTTCTTCATTATTAATTTGTTCATAAAACGTAATATGCGCTGCCATGGCATTATTTTTTATATGGCGAGTTTTGGAATTGAGTGATTGTTTTACAAAATCCAGGTATTGTGGATCCAGTTGCAGGGTGTCGGCAATCGTCATTGGCTCGGTATGAATAGCGTAAATATTACCCCGGTTCATTTGTTTTTGATCCCGAACCCGTTCGCACAGGGTTAGCCAGCGATTAAGCCTGAGAACCTGCATACTGCTCCAGATAGTCGTTTCACTGCACTGGATAGTGTTGGCCAGTTGTTTATGAGTTGGCAGCTTACCGGGTAAAACAGGATTAGCTATGCCGATGCGTAATAGCATCCAGACGCGCACATCTATTGCATTAAGTGATGAGTCAATGATCAAAGTTCTGGGAATGGGGTCCTGTGTTTCCCCCATAAATAATAACGCACCGGTATCATCATCCGGTCTCTTATTCAGAACATCCTGACGGGCTTTTTCTATATATTGCCTGATTTGATTAAGATTGTTCATAATATTGATTTTTATACACTTGTTATAAAATTTGTTTTTTTGTCTCTATTACTTTTATTAGTACAGTCCTATAGCTTTGTGATGGACACAAATAGAGCTGATGGGAATGTGTAGTTTTTTTGATGTAAATAGATATTTTTCCAGAACCGGCATCTTTTCAGGCATTTTTTCCCAAAGATGGTCTATTTCAAAAGCTTGTTCAATACTGGGACTTTTAGGTGTACCGATATTTTTAAGTCCCAACTTTTTTCGACGACGAGTAAATTCCTGTTTATCCAGTGTCGTGTACTGTTCGATAAAACTGAGGGTCGCTCCATTAATTAGCAGCTGATCATAAGTGCTTTGTTTATGCAGTTCCTGTTCAAATGACTGGATGGCCAGTTCTAGAACCCGGTTATTAAATGAGGTTTCAACAAACGGAACGGTAAACTGACAAAGACGAGTCAGTTCATTTTGAGTAAAACGATCAATTCTGCGCACAAACTGAGTATCTATACCCAGGGCATTTAATCGAATTTCATCGTTCTGGTGGTACAATTCAATGGCCAGTTTCAAAATGGACTCTGAAATATTCAAATACAATGTATTTACGGTATCAACGTTGCTGTTATACATAAAAACTCCCTTTTTTTGTTATTAAGTTCCTGGTTAAATCTCTTCAAAATCTTTAGATTCTTTAAATTCCTCAAACAGTCTAAGTACAGGGGTTACATCTTCCGGATAAAACGCCTGTGCTGTCTGTAATAACTGAGAAATCGACTGTTCAATATTGTTAATATGGATCTGCAAATTTGGATCACTGAAGCGCATCAGATGAAAATGATTGTTCAGAGAAAAGAAGCTGTCGGTTGATAGTTCACTGCCCGATGTGGCCAAATCGTTGGGGATCGGCCATTGTTCGCCCGTCTGCATCAGTTGGTGTAAACTGAGCTGTTTCAGGTAAAGCCAGATACTGTTGCGAGAAATGTAATCGGGATGATCAATAACATTTAATTCGGCCTGAAGGATGTTGCCATCATTATCCCTTATAGGATCGATATAAAATCCCAGCCCATAAAAACGGTTGTGGATCACAAAATCCATCAGCTTAAATTGCATGGCCAGTGCCATAACGTTGACATAGACGTTATATCGTTGTTCCTCAAGCATTTTCTCTGTAACGGGTTCTGGTTCAGAGGCATTATTTTTTTTACCTGAATCTGACTTTGGTTTTGGTTCTGTATCGGTATCAGAATTAGCCTGATTTTCAGTTGTGGGATCTGTGGGTAGAGTGAGTGTTTCCATACGATTTATATCCACCACGTTGTTACTGGTTTGAGCAAAGGGTTGTTGTTGCTCTGCTAATTCTTCAGGGGTAAGGGGAGGGTTTCTGACAAGGTTTTCATGACCGCCATTAAGGATGACATCAATTTCAGCGGTGACCGTAAAGTATTCAATACCCAGTAAATCACTGATCAACTGATCGGCATATCGACGAATGGCATCAATATTCAGTTCATGATCATCATTAAAGAGCAGGGTTTCCTGCCAGATGGCTTCTAATTGTTCAGAGGATATGTTTTGTGAATTGCAGAAGTTACCATAGGCTCGTTGAATTGCTCTTAACTTAGTTATTTTAGGACTACCTAAACCACTCCAGAGGGCTTTTTTAAGATACTCGTTTAATTCGGCAGTATAAAGCATTAAAGAGACTGTTGTATGGGCAATAGACCAGCCTGATTCAGTGATTTTCTGGGCCAGTTTCCGTGAGCTGAGTGGTTTTTTTTCGCCTTCATTAAAAAACGCCTGCAGCTCTTTAACCGCCATGGCTTTTTCAATGTAAATCATGTCTCCCCGTTCTTCATTTTCAACCATGTGGCCGATCAGGGCGTTGGTTTCACCCGCCCAGGGCTTGTAATTCCATTCAAAACGGTAAAATTGTTCTGCCTTCAGACGTAAAGCCTGGGCTTCATCATTATTGCCTTCAGATTCAGCTTGCTGGGCCAGTTGTGAATATTCCCTATACAATTCACTTAAAATAGCCAGACGAGTATTACCACCGCTGCGGATCATGAATGGTTCATCCGCACTGCGTCTGGTAATGGTAGGTTCATCATCCAGACCTCGGTTACGAATGGATTCTTTTATTGATTCGTAGTTAGGATTCAGGGTTTGGCGAGGGTTTTTATCGTAAGGTACGACATCATCCAGTGTCACTACGATCCGACAGGGCAAAGGGGGTAATAACGTTGATGCAGGTGGTGTCTCTGATTCAAAGTTGGGTTCATTTAAAAAATCACTGATATGATCAGGATCCAGATTTAATTTAGGCATTTCAGGACTCCACGGACTGATTGTTTATGTTTGATTCTGTATTATTCATATTTTTTTTATCCCAGACTGGGATAATGTCTGAAAGGTGAGGTTCCAGCTCATGAACCAGTGCTAACATAGCGTCATGGGCACTGGGAGTATTTCCCTGCCGTTTGACCTCAATGCGGTGTACCGGGAGCTTGAACCCTGCAGATTTTTTATAACTGGATAAGCTGGCAATAACCGTTTGTAGTATTTTGACCTGGCCATCAGACTGGGCATGGAATTGCTTTCTGAGTGACTGGGCAATTATTTTGGCATGATTGGTTCTGTCCTGACGATAAATTAAACCGTGTAAAGAAGGGATTGCGGGTCTGATACTTCGCAGTGAAACAGGTAACTCCAGATTTTTCAGCATTCTTACAGTGCCCCGAATAAATTCTTTAGAATCAATATAATCAGGTGGAATAGGGGAGATCAGCTCATCTGATGCTAAAATGACGGATTCCTGTAAAATGCCGCCTGCACCTTGTGTATCAATGATAATGTAATCATATAAATCCTGTATATGAGTTAACATACCGCCAAAATAATGGACGTGGGAGGAGGATTGTCGTAACCAGGTCAGAATATCCTGTTCAGGATCATTTGAGTAAATAATATGTAAATCGGGAATATTGGTTTGTGAAATACAGCTTTCAGGATTTGCGTTCATTAACGCTTCTCGCAAACCAAGCGGAGATTTATGAGTAATTTGATAAAAATTGGATAATGATTGTTGAAAGTCTGCATCGATCAGCAGAACTCTTTGATTCATATCTGCCAGTATACCGCCTAGATTGGCTGCGATAGTGGTTTTTCCAACACCACCTTTGGTAGATACAATTCCGTATGTTTTGGACATCAGTATAACTCCTAAAAAATCAGTTAATAAGCAGAAAACTTGAGTTTCTATTCTGATTTCAAGATGTTATAAAGAAGAGTTTATTTAGCTAGGAGTAATTTTATTCTGCTAAATTATTAAATGCATGGGTATGGGGTAAAGGTAAATTAGAGCAACTGACTTGTAATCAGTAGGTCCCGAGTTCGACTCTTGGTGCCGGCACCATTTTTAATAATTTACGATTAATGCATTAAATATAGCAATATACTTTATATCTTTACTAAGTCCTGTTAAATACTCATGAACTGCCTTGAATCAGAACACATATCACTATTCTGAGTGTTTATTTTTAATTGTCAAGTTTTCTTCTAATAATTTTAACAATTCCATTTGTGATCCTAAGTTTTTTTTAAGGTATTGTTGAGTAACCTTAATATTTGTGTGGCCAAGTATATTGGATAATACCGATACATTAATATTCGGGTGATTACCTATATTTGTGGCCATTGTATGGCGAAATCGGTGAGGTGAGACCTGGATCCCAGTTTTTTTGGCAAATCGTTTGTAAAAACCCGTGATTTGATTTTCGTTTGTTTCATTCCCGGCGTATTTTGAATTGAATAATGTTATATTAAAAACCTGACTGTCAATTTTATAATACCCCGTTTTTTTATGCTGAAGCTGTAATTGATGTAAGTCATCAATCAGCGAGGGAAGCAGTGGAAAATCACGTTCCTGACGGTTTTTACTGCCCAGGCCACGAAGTGTTAATCTTTTTTTCTTAAAATCAATATCGCACCATTGAATATAAACCAGTTGTCGTCGTCTGATACCAGTCAGATAGAGAAAACGAGTGACCATGAGCCAGAACCAGTTAGGATAGTAAAATTCAGGATTTTCGCTGATGATTTGAATAATATTCTGTATGCTGCCATGAGAAATTGTTTTGCATCTTTTCTGGTAAACAGGCGAAAAACAAATGTCTGCAAAAGGATCATCTATAATAATTTTTTTTTTGAGTGCAAATTTAAATAATGCTTTCATGTGTCTTAGATAGGTATTCCATGTCACAGGGCTGGCTTGTTGCAGTATTTCATCCTTCCATTGTTTTATATGTAAATAGTTAATGTTATTAACAGGGATATCATGACAATAATTTGAGAATAAATGAACAATGGATTGGTAGTTTTTTGCGGTTCTGGGGTTGTTGATCTTAATGCACAGGTAGTATTCCAGTAATTCATTGATTTTCATAATATTAACTCCATCTATATGTGATTTGTATAAAGTAAATCCCGGAGCTATAATTATATTGATATTAAGGTTTTAACAGTGGTTGCTACTGTCTTAGTAACGCCCTTAAACACTTGTGCATCTTGAAATAAAGTGTTGTCTAAACAGACATAAGATGTGACTTTACGACCCATTGGGGAATTATCCTCAATGGGCGTTCTCCTGGGTTTAAATCATTAATGACAGGAGAAATAAGAAATGGCAGAAAACATGATTGTTTTTGATTCCTTATCCTATGCAAACAAATTAGAAGAAGTGGGTTTTACCCGGGAGCAGGCAGAAGTGCAGGCGACCATATTGACCGACTATATGGATTCTACTTTGGTCAGCAAAAAGGATATGATCAACAGTACCAATGATCTTAAACGTGACATTGAAGGGGTGCGTGCAGAACTCAAGCGAGACATAGCGGAAACGCATGTTAAGATTGAGGCATTGCGTACAGAACTTAAGCGTGACATTGCAGATACGCATGTTAAGATTGAGGCCTGTCGTACAGAACTTAAGCGTGACATTGAAGAAACGCATGTTAAGATTGAGGCCTGTCGTACAGATCTCAAGCGAGATATTGAAAAGTTGCGTATGGAAATGAGTCTGAAAATTGACCAATTAGGTGATCGAATGACCATAAAGCTGGGTAGTATTATGGTGGTCGGGATCGCTGCTATGGTTGCTATTCAGAAATTACTATAAAATCGTACAAACAGCCCGTATTTTCAGGGCTGTTTGTATCTTAATAACCTGACCATTATCACCAAGTGGTCTATATTTGAATCTGTTTGAAGCTACTACCCAATATGCGTCAGTTTTTTATTAACCGGCGGTATATCCCCCTCATCAAAAAATATCTTATAGGGTAGTAAATAGCCGTTCATAAAACTGCTTTTATGATTGCCATTGATCTGAAATTTATGAATATTAACATGATTTTCAGTTCTAATATGCAGTTTCAATTTATGAAACTGGGACTGAACCACCTTCCAGGTGGGTTTACTGCCAGTTAATTGTTCATATTTCATTTTCTGACAAAACTTTTTAATGATCACCGGGGAGATCAGAACAACACCTTGTGCCACTATATGCACCGGGGTATCTGCCCGGTTGACTCGAAATGACTTGTCTGCAATAGATCCTTTAATCCACTGAATAAAAAACTGGGCAACTTGCGGGTCATTGGGCTGAGGCGCACTTTGAGGATCGCTGATAATTGCGCCAGAATCCAGTGGCTGATGCACTTTAGGTTGCGCCAGTTCTGAATTCTCTGATCCAGAAACTGCGCCAGATTGTTTATTTTCGATAGTTGAAACAGTGCCGTGCTGCTGAATGACCGGATCCGGTGTGTGTAAAGCACCGGGCAGGGAATGTTCTTCTGTATTGGGTGACTCAGAGGTGTTATTAGATAAATCAAATGGATCGGGATCCTGTTGAGACTCGGATGATCTTGAAGGTTTGTTTTTCTGGGTGTCTGTATCTGTGACAGTATCTTGTGGTGTTGGACTGCCATCATTATTTTCATGATGGTGATCAGATAAGGGTGTCTGTGACAGTGTTTTAATATCACTGTCCTGTGACAGTATCTTGATTTCACCTTTAAGATCCGATGGCAAATGTCCGACTTTAAACAGTCGGGTCGCCTCAAAGACCATGACGGTCAGTTTTAGATCATAATCCTCACCCATGATATGGGCTTTCCAGATGGCTCCACCCTCGGTATTATCCAGTGCGTAGCCATACTCCTGCCAGGTATCGTATAAACGGGTCGGATCGGTTGGAATATCCGTGGCACCCTGATCGGCCAGATACTGTTGAACAGCCTGTGCTACGGTACGACAAACCAGATAGGCTCTGCCCTGATAAATCCATGCAGCGGCACCATTGCGATTGATTTTCAGTGTGCCGTCCTGTAACAAGTGTCGTAAAGCGGTCATTAACCGATCAATCATAGGTAACTGGAAAGCACCTGGGAAGCGTTTCTGATGGCCACCGAGTTTCAGATCGGCAGCGGTAGAGTCCCGATCAGCCTGACGCACAATCTCACCAATCTCACCACATTCGTAAGGATCGTTATTGAGCCAGGCAATCAGCTGTTTCATTAACTTCATGTCCTGTAATAGCCAGTGTCGGGCTGAACGAGGCAGTAAGTCCATCAAAGATACTGATAATTGATGGTACAGCTGATAATCGGCCACCTGAAAATCAACCCGGTAAGATAGAGTATCGGATGGTATTTTACCCAGATAAGGCGACCAGGGTGAGGTCTGACCGTTTTTCAGGTTCAGTGTGATCCGAACCAGAGCCAGTGTTTTACCTATATCGTGTAATAGCGCTGCTGCAAACAGACCGTATCGCCAGACCTGATCGAGTTTGGCCCGTTCTTCCGGACCCACGCCCAGAGGTAATTGCCAGGCTTTGGCAATACGCATGGCATTGGCGCAGACTTCTATGGTGTGAGTCAGTAAACCACCGGGGCCGGCATGATGATGTGATGCTGAGGCAGGGATCAGTTGAATGGTTTCTGCCGCATTATTAATGGCGGTCTGATACAGACTGTTCCAGTATCGATCATTAACAGAGGCCAGACGTTTAATGGCCAGAATACGGTGTTCCAGTTCCAGAAAATGGATCAGTTCTGGCGCAGTCATAGGCGGCAGATTCAGTGGATCCAGCGGGTCTGTTTTTTGCCCGGATATATTTGGCGCAAAGTGTTTATTTAGCCCAAAAAAAGAGAGTAGTTTAGCCATTTACCATGCTGCCTCAGTTCAGAGAACGATCCTGTTCAAATCGTTCAGAAAACCAGCGCATTAAAATATCTGGCGCAGGATGTGAATCATGTCCTTCGTAGATAAAAATCTTTTCACCGCTTGAAAAATCAGCAAATGAGTTTTTTGTGGGGTCCCAGTAAACCGCAGGTTTGCCTTTATAAAAGCGATAATTAAAACAGAACATTTTCTGAAATCGTAAAACCGCCTGTGAGGTGAGCAGAGAGTCTTTAAAATGCAGGGATTTTAGCACTTCGAGCATACTATCGAGTATATTATGACGTTCATCTTCAATCGCCCCGTTGTAATTATTGATCAATAATTTTAGGGTAGGCATCCAGTGTTGTCTGTGGATGCGTTGGAGTTGTTGTTGTATCAGTTGCAGTTTCAATTTATCCGATCCCTTGTTCATGTAGTCCTAGTTCCGCTTTGAGTTTATTAACATCGAATGTCAGGGCAATATTAGCCTTTTTCTGGAACTGGTTTTACCCTTACAGTCCTTTTACCTTTAATAAAACTTTCCCTTAATGTCCTTTACCATCCCCCTCTCTACCGACCATAAGGGAGAGAGGGGCCTTTTTGATAGGCCCATTACCATTGGTTTGTGCCTTTTTACCTCTTTTTTTTGTTCAATGCAAAATCAATCAGATGAAATGGATATCTGATTCCAGGTTTATATTTTTAAACAAATATGCTTGGGTGAATACCTCTGGGTTGCATTGCATATCATATATTACATTTCATGTCAATGCGGAATCAGATGAAATGGATATCCTGATTCAAGGCTGACTTTTTTTTGGCGTTTGTTTAATATCGGTTTCGACAACAAATTGGAGAGGTTGATATGCAAATCAGGAATGCAGTGATGCTTATTATCGGAATTCATCTTATCGGCGTATCTATGGTGCAGGCCGATAATAATCATGGGTTGATACAGACGGATCGGTATTCAGCCGTTGAGCCTGAACCTACAGTTGGACAGGAAGCCCCATTACAAACCATTGTGACCGTTAAATTCCCCCGTCAGGTGCGTAATGTAGGTCAGGCTATTTCTTATACCCTTAAAAGAAGTGGTTATCGTCTGGCTCCACAGTGGGCGAGTGATCCCAATATGTCCGTTTTAATGCAGTTACCGCTACCGGAAGTCCATCGTGTGTTGGGACCCATGACCGTAAAACAGGCATTAACTACGTTATCTGGTTCAGTTTTTATGCTGGTAACTGATCCCGTTCATCGCTACGTTTCATTTGAGGTGATACCGCAATACCGTTCACTCGTTTCTCAAAAATAAGGATATATAAGGATGTCAGCAGAAAAACTGGATGTTTCAGAAGAAGAAATAGAGATCATTGATTTTCAGTCTGATGATCGAAATAGTGCACAGGATCAACCACCAAAACCTGTTCCAGCCAATATTAAATGGATGCTGGTAGCACTGGTGATCATTTTGTTGGTGGGTGGTGGCAGTTTGTATGGCTTTAGTAAAAAACCACATAAAAAAGCTTCAACAGCCGTTTCTTTAGATGGTGAAACCGAAACTGTTTTACCCATTGATGCACTGAAACGTGATGATTTGGCACAATCTATAAAAGATACTGTAAAAAATAAAAAGGTCAGGCCGCTGACTATAGGTCCGGTGACTGAACAGGATAAATTGAAAGAACAGATCGAAAGTATGAATCTTCAGGTGGATGACATTACGTCCCGAATAAAATCACTGGAAACACAAAATCATGATTTAACCCGCCACGTTGAACAGATCCTCCAAATTGCCAAAGCTATGCCCAGTAAAGATGATCTGGCTAATATCCGGCACGATCTGGAAAACATGATGCAAAAAAATTCAGAAGAACTGCAAAAATCTATCAATGAGAAAACAAAACAGGTTGCTAAAAAGACGCCCAGGCATAATAAAAAACGTTCGTATAAACGATACAAACTGCCCTTCAAACTGGTTTCAATCGACCAATGGGATGGTCTTGACTATGCCGCCATCCAGGCAAATAACATTGGCAGTATAGAGAATCTTCGTCTGGGTGATATACGTTTTGGCTGGAAAGTGACACGTATAGATGCGTTAAATTCAATGGTTGAATTTAAACAGATCAAAACCGGACGAACAATAAAACAAACTGCAATTTAAAGGAAATAATAATGGGAGTTTTGATTTTAGCTTTAGTGGCAGTTTTTGCGGTATCAAACAGTGATCATTTCAGCGCTGCAGCGATGGATGAACCGGCACAGGTTCAATACAGTGATACTGATGAAGGCGATATAGCCCAGATATTTGCACAACCTGAAAGAACAGAAGAAAAGAATTTTGTGGTGATTGTGGAACGTCCGGCATCAGAGGACTGTTTTGGATCCAGACAGGGTGATGTGATGGTGCGTGATCTCACTGTACCGTATCAGCAGCGACGCTATATTCGCAGTGATGGCAGTTTTTGTACACCGATCCAATAAGATTGACATAACGATTCATAGGAAAAGGAACAAGGGAGAATATATGAACAAGGGATTGACGACAGGGATGTTCATTTCATTGTGCCTGATCTCATTATCAGGCAGGGGTTCTGAACTACATAGGGGATCTGAACTAAAGAGTCAGGCACAAAAAATAGTGGCTCATCAATACCGCTCTGATAAAAGCAGTGACTATCAGCTGAGTCAATTAAACACAAAGCCATACGAAGTCTGGGGGCTGACAAAGAAGGACTGGGCAATTTATCAAACTCTGATGCAGGGTTCTCGGGGCATACTGTCACCCCATCTGGATCCAATCACCGCATTGGGCGTTGAGGCGTCCGGTGAGGTGGAGCGTCAAAGATATGCAGAGCTTCATGTCAAGTTTGAAAAACAGCGGGTAGAAAAAGAACTGGCGTTTCAGCGTTCAGTGGATGCGGCCTGGGATCGTTTATACCCTAAAGCCCAGCTGATCGATATGGAAAAAATCAAAAATATCCAGAATAGATCCTCAGTCAACAGCACAGCAGGACGGTTATTATTTTTCACAAGCATAAAAAGCCGCTGTATTAAGTGTGAACAGGCGTTAAACGTCTTACTGGAGCAGACAAAACAGGGCAGGGACCTCGATATTTTTCTATTAGATGCAAAAAATGATAATGCCATTCGCAGCTGGGCGAAGACGCATCAAATCCCACGGGAAAAAGTCATTGCACGTTCTATTACCCTTAATCATGACCAGGGTCGGCTGGCCATGATCAGTCAGTTTACCGGCCAGGTACCGTATGTGGCGGTAAAAGTAGGGCACAACCGTTATCAGGAAATAGACGTACATTGATCATGAAAAGGGTTTTACTGGCAGGCTGTTTATTACTCTGGATGTTTACAGTACAGACAGTGCAGGCTGAACCTATACCGGTTGGGTATCGGAAGATTGCACAGCAGTATCAGGTTCCAGTTAAAGTGTTTTATGCCGTATTGACACAGGAATCCGGGTTAAGTACCCGGCATGGTTTTAAACCCTGGCCCTGGACCTTGAATATTGCCGGTAAGGGCAAACGGTATGCGACCCGAAAAGCCGCCTATAAAGCATTAAAGCAGGCAGTTTCCAGAGGGATCACATTGATTGATATTGGGGCAGGACAGGTCAACTGGCGATACCACAAAGATAAACTGGGTAGCTTGTGGCAGGCATTAGAGCCGTATCACAACCTGAAGGTGGCCGCACGAATACTGAGGCAGGAGTTTGAAAAAACCGGGCATGAAGATTGGTGGGAGGCCGTAGGGCGGTATCATTCACCGGGCCATAAACCGGAGCAGATAGCACGGGCAAAACACTATGAGCGCCGGGTAAAAAAACGTTTCAGACAAATTGACAGAGCATAAATGATAAGGGTCGAAGGAATGACAAAAAAATATTTATCTATCCGTTTCATCATACTGTTGCTTTTAATCAGCGGTTCATCGCAGGTTTTGGCGCAGTTAATTGAAATAGCCAATTACGGCGGCGTTTCCACTGAACAATATTTCAAGCGGATCACAATGGATGATCCACAACAAAATTCATCCATTGGACAACCTTTAAATAAGGCGCAATTGGCAGCGTTGGCCAAAAAACGCTTCCCGATCAAGAGTCGTTTACTCAAACCAGGCAAGCTGCGTTCTCACCATTGGCGCAGTGCCAAATTTATGAGTACACAAATCGCCATGCTGGGATATGATCGTCTGTCAGTGCAATGGTTACAGAAAAATAAAAAAAAGCTGGAACAGCAAAAAGTCATCATTATGGTGGTCAATGTCAAGACGCAGAAACAGTTTAATAAAATCAAAGCCTTTCTACCGGACAATCAGGTTATGGCCATGTCCGGGGATGATGTCGCCCAACAATTACAGATCAAATATTATCCAGTGCTCATCAATGCACGGGGGATCGAACAATGAGGTTGAACAGTTATCCTATTGATGCTCTGTTAAGACCACCGGTAGAACTGTACAGTGCTACCGTTTTCTGGGGCAGTGCAGTGATTTGTGTTCTGGCTCCCTGGGCTTTAATGATGTCGGCTGAAATTGGTTATGTCATGGCGGTTATTATGGCGTATATGGGTTATCAGCGTACTTCACAGGCGTTACGGGTATTACGTTATCAGCGCAATATACGCCGGGTACCGGGCTTTAAAATGCGCCCGGATGAGGTACCGGTCAGCCAGAAAAAAATGTATCTTGGCAAAGGCTTTCGCTGGACACAGAAGCATACCCAGCGATTAAAAGATACTCAGCGTCCCGAAGTTCAGCATTATATCCAGCCGCCAGCGTATTTACAGTGGGTTCGACAAAAAGAAGTACAGTGGGAATATACACCGGTATTAAAGGAAGTCATGAAGTTGACGGCCCGTTCAGCCTGGTGGAACCCGGTTGCGCCTTATCCACCGGTCGGTGGTCTGGCTCAGATCCATGCGGTTGAACCGGATGAAGTCAACGTTCTGTCCGATCTCGGTGAACGGGTAGGGCATACACTGGTATTGGGTACCACCCGGGTCGGTAAAACCCGACTGGCTGAAATTCTGATCACTCAGGATATTCATCGAGGCGGTAATGCGGTCATTGTGTTTGATCCCAAAGGGGATGCCGAACTGCTGCGACGGATGTATCTGGAAGCCAGGCGCACCGGACGGCTGGATAAATTCTATGTCTTTCATTTGGGACACCCTGATATCTCTGCAAGATATAACCCGGTCGGGGATTTTTCTCGCATAACCGAAGTGGCTTCAAGAATTTCACGCCAGTTACCTGGGGAAGGTCAATCGGCAGCCTTCAGAGAATTTGTCTGGCGATACGTCAATGTGATAGCCAAAGCGGCTAGTGCCCTGGGACGCCGTATTGATTATGACATGATCATGCTTTACGGCCAGGATATTGAACCATTGTTGATTGATTATCTGGAATTTGTTCTGACCCAGAAAATAGGTAATAAGGACTGGCAAAAACCGGTTCAAACGGTAAAAACCATGTATGACGAAGGTGATTTGAAAAAGCCCAGACAAATGCAGGATCGTTCCAACCTTGCCCATGCTCTGATCAAATACGCTAAAGATATGAATGTTGTGAATCCCGTGGCCGCAGCATTATTAAAGACCTTTGAATATGACAAATCCTATTTTGACAAACTGGTGGCATCCTTGCTGCCGCTGATGGAGAAGTTGACTACGGGAGCTGTGGCCGAGCTGATCTCGCCGGATTATCTGGATCCGGATGACCCACGCCCAATTTTTGACTGGAAACAGGTGATCACTTCTGAATCAATTGTTTATGTAGGATTAGATGCCCTGACTGATTCTGAAGTGGCTGCTGCAGTGGGTAATTCCATGTTTGCCGATTTAACCTCTCAGGCCGGTAAAATTTACAAGCATGGTCTGGATATCGGGATGCCAGAAAATGACCTGCCAGCCGCTGACAAAAAAACCGTCACCTGTATTCATGCCGATGAATTTAATGAGCTGATGGGGGATGAATTTATTCCCTTATTAAACAAGGCTGGGGGAGCCAACTTTCAGGTAACCGCCTATACCCAGGTCTGGGCGGATGTGGAGGCACGGGTCGGCAGTAAGGCCAAAGCCTCACAGGTTGCCGGTAACTTCAATACCATGATCATGTTACGGGTAAAAGATGAAGAAACGGCTGAGATGATGACCATGCAGTTACCAAGAGTGGAAATTCAGACCATGATGCAAGTCTCAGGAGCCAATGACTCATCCGATCCCGGTAGTGAAGTGGATTTTACCTCACGCAACGAAGATCGTATTTCAGTGACCCAGGAAGCGATGCTTGAACCCAATATTATTATGGCCTTACCCAAAGGCCAGGCGTTTGCCATGTTGGAAGGGGGCAATTTATGGAAAATTCGTATGCCCATGCCGGATGATTCAGCCGATGAGGGGATGCCCAAAGCCTTGCAGGCCATTGCCAATGACATGAGCAGGCGTTACCGCTCATCCGATCACTGGTGGCAAACATCGGATAACAGCGTTTACAGCAGTCCTTATTACGATGAAAAGCCTATTGTTGTTGAGAAGTATGAGGTTCAACGCCCATTTAAGACTATGAGTGGAAGTAATATGGACATCGATACCAATATGGATGATGTTCTGGCGGGAATGGAGGATTAATTATGGCAGAACAACCCGTTAATAGAACATCACAGCCTCCGGTAAAACAGGGGGTGATAGGTAACACCCTGTCCCTGATCACTAAAATTTTTTTCATATTAATTTTGTCTCTGTTTTTTTCCATTGCGGTGGAATGGGTTGGTATGACCTTTTTCTGGGATCAACCGGGCAGTGAACATGCCCAGGGTATGCTGAATACTGAAATTGAATATCTGGATCAGGATTTCAGACGTAGCTTGATCACTTCCTCTCCGGCGCGTTTTGCCAGGGAACTGGCGGACACCTCCTATTACTATTTATTTGAATGGACCGGGTTGATGAAATTCTTTCAATGGGCTTCCAGTGAACCCACTTCTCAGCTGCAGGGCTATGCTCATCTGATCGCCACGACGTTATGGGATTATATTCTGGCCATGATAGCTGTGACGCAGGTATTTGCAGTGCGTCTGGCTATTTTAATTCTGGCGACTCCGGTGTTTGTTCTGGCTTTGGTGGCGGGATTTACGGATGGACTGGTGCAAAGGGATTTAAGGCGATGGGGTGGGGGACGTGAGTCAGCATTTTTGTATCATCATGCCAAAAAAGTGGTGGTACCGTCACTGATTTCAGCCTGGGTGGTGTATTTATCCATGCCCTTCAGTGTCCATCCCTCATTGATCATTGTGCCATTTACATTGATGGCGGCTATTGCGGTTGCGGTTTCCTCAGCAACCTTTAAAAAATATTTATAAGGATATACGCACATGAAACGACAAATGAAAGCAGCTATTTTTAGTGTCATGCTGGTAACACTTTTTATGACCGGCCAACAGGCTATGGCTCAGGAAGATTTAGAGCATGAATATCTGGCCTTGCTGGCTAATGAAATTGAGGCTCTGAAAGCGATTTTACACAAGGCAGAACTGAACCAGGATAAAGATGCCCGGGTGAAGTTTCAGTATGACTGGCTGCGTTCCGATCTGGCTCAAATGAAACAGGGTGTTCTGGCTCATATTAATGCGCCTCGCAACCAACCCAGAAAAGTAGCGCCATTAAAAGGAGAGTATCGTCAATGAAACACTTATTGATAATACTTTGTCTGTTAGTCATAACTTTAAGCAGTACCTGTGTCATGGCTCTGGACAGTACCCAAGAAGCTGTAATGAATAAAGCAATCTCCGGTAGTTCAGGAAGTTTAAGTATTAAAAGCACCAGTTCATCTACGGCAACTTATACCGGAGTAAAGGCTGTACGCCTTGGGATCACCCTGGTTATTGCTGCATTTTATTTTTTATTTGTGGCCTGGCTGGCCAAATCCCAATATGTTGCCTGGGCAGAGGGTGATATAAATGCAAAAGAAGGCTTTGGCTCGATTGTCATTGCCACATTAATGCTTCTGCTGATTGTTTTTATTTTAACCACGTAACTTAACTCAAAACTCAAAACCAAAAGAGGAAATAAGCAATGAAAATCCTAAAAGGACTTATGAAGAAAAAAATGACTGTGTTGATCACCGCTTTGGCTCTGCTGCCACTACAGGCGATGGCTGCAATGCCCACGGCGGTGGACAGTGGTGGTTCTGGTGCTGCGACCAGTGGTGACTGGCTGGCTTTGCTAACGGGGTATCTGGATAAAGGAACCGATTTGATTGCCTGGGGTGTCGCCATTCTTGGTTTTATTGTTCTGTCTGTGGTGACATTAGGTAAATTTAATGAGGCCCGTAAGGGTAAGGCTGAATGGTCAGAAGTGGGCCTGACTGCCGGGGTGGGTGTCGTGATCTTGCTGTTTATGGTCTTTCTGGCCACCGAAGCGACCAAAGTCATATAAATCATTAAGCATGTCATTAAGCGTGAGTCAGCTTCCCTTTCGGGGGAAGCTGAATTAATGACTATAGCGGAGCATTCAATATGAATACTAAGCCCTATCAGATTAAAAAATTGACTATTTTGATGGCTACTGTGGCAACACTCTGTCCATCAAAATGGTTAATGGCTGCAATGCCCACGGCGGTGGACAGTGGTGCATCTGGTGCAGCGACCAGTGGTGACTGGCTGGCTTTGCTAACGGGGTATCTGGATAAAGGGGTCGATCCCATAGCCTGGGGTATTGTGATCATGACGTTTATTGTGGTGGCGGTTGCAGTGCTGGCTAAATTTAATGAGGCAAGACGTAATCCCAGACCTCCGGTGGGGATGTTTGGTATTCCCGGTACAAAAACGGAATATGCAGAGGTTTGGCTGACCGCTGTTGTTGGGGCGGTTATTTTATTATTTGTGATCTTTATTGTGACCCAGGCCACCGGGATCATTTAGGTTTAATGCATATCAGGAATTAATGGTTATGGACGTGGGAACACAGACAGAAGAAGAGCGAACAGTCTATGAACGGATCAATAACGAACCGGTTATTTTTCGTGGATTGTCCAGCAGCGAATTAAAACTGGGACTGATAGTTAGCATTATTGTGTTATTGCCTATTTGTACACTATTGGGTTACTGGATGGATCGGGTGCTGGTTGGGATCGGCAGTATTGGTATTTTTACCATGATTTCAATTATGTATATGGGGACATTTTTTCAGCGGATCAAACGAGGCCGTCCGGATGGTTTTTATCAGCAGAGAATGGCCTTGTTGTTATCCCGACTGGGTTTAAAAAAATTGAATGTAATGAAATACAGCGGACGCTGGAGTGTGGGTCGTACAACATACTGATCAACAGGGAGTAAAAAGAATGTCATTTGCAAAAAATGCGCTGGATAACGAGATTTTTAAAAAGAAAGTCTGGCGGGGGATCTCAATTTTTTTTGGTTTTCTACTGGTACTGGGGATGCTGGTTCACCAGTCACGACTGCACGATATTACTGTGCATATTCCACCGGAACTCAGCAATACGGTCGTACAAAAAGCCAATCATATCCCCAGACCCAATGTGTATTTATTTACTGCCAATATACTCCAGGCACTGAATAACTGGGACAAAAACGGGGAAGAAGATTTTAAGCGTAATATTGAAGCCTATAAATATTATCTGACTCCGGCATTTAAAGATCAGTTATTAAGCCTGTATGAGGCAAAGAAAAAGAAAGGGGAGTTGAGTGAGCGTGTCCGGGGTGTACAGGAAATATTTGGTCATCAATACAATGAAAGTCGAGTAAAGAAACTGGCGTTTAATGTCTGGCAAGTGGACATTGATTTGAATGTACGCGAATGGCTTCGGGGTATGAATGTGAAGAATTTTGATATGCAGTTTCCAATACGGGTCGTGCGTTATGACATTAATCGTCAACTCAATCCCTGGGGAATGGCTCTGGATGGTTTTGTCAGAATGCCTCAGCGACTGAAATCAGATAAACAGGATATTGCAGACAATCAGCATTAATTAAAGAAATTAAAGACAAGAAGGGATGCAGCATTATGGGAAATATTTTATTAGTTGATACCACCGAGATGGTAACAGAAATTATTGGTGATCAACTCGAAGCACATTTGGGCGGTTATCAGGTGATCCGTTCGAATAACTATCAACAGGCTCAGCAATATCTGTCTGAATTCAAGATTGACTATTTGATCACAGAGTATTATCTCGATGAGGGTGTTTACGGTACGGTACTGCTGGAAGCGTTTGATGGACCTGGCCTGTTGCTGTCATTTGATGATATTCAATACAAAGCGGAGGCAGTGGGGGCTGGATTTATACAGAAAAATCAGGGTTCTCTGAATCGTTTGATCCATGACTGGATCATCACTCAGCCTTGTAATATGACGGTGCATTGAATCAGATGAAATGGATATCTGATTCAATGCAGACTTTTTTATAGGACTTCGATAGACTTTTAGAGCATTAAAACCACCGGTTAAACAGGTGGCCGATTGAGCAAAAGGAGAATAAACGTGTTAGTGACAGGGAAGTGGTTCAAAACTTCATTCATCACTCTGACTATGGCGACTGCTGCAGCAATCGCTACGGCCAGTTCAGCTGATCCTGTGGGTCCTGTGGATCCTGTAATAGTACAGAGTGATCAACCCATTGAGCAAACGGCGTTTGAACGGATATTCTGGAATAAAACCCCCATACCGGTAACACTTACAACCAACAAAGAACGATTGATCCATTTTCCGGACATGGTAAGAGTTAAACCACCAGAAGGGATCACGGCTGATCAATTAAAAATCACAGTGATTGATAACGTGGCATATCTTAAAGCCAGTAAGGACTTTAAGACCTCACGGATGCGGGTTCAGGCATTTAATCACAGCCTGGGCAGCTTTGATGGCGGTAAAGTGTATTTGATCGATCTCTCGGCAACCAGACACGGCGGTACAGAGCCGGTTCAGATCATAGACAAATCGTATAAAAAAACGATTAACACCCCCTCGATACCATCGGCATCACAGACAGTCAGCTCTCCAACAAATGCAGTAACACCACCAGTCGCTGTTAATATGGTGGATCTGGTGCGTTTTGCCTCACAACAGCTGTACGCTCCAGAGCGTCTGGCACAAAAAAATCCCAATATATTTCGGACCCCTCTTAGAGTTAAAAAACTACCTCTGTTTTATCGAGGAGGCGAGTTGGACGCGACCCCCCTGGTTTCCTGGAAAGGAGGAGGGTTGTATGTGACTGCTGTAAAAATTCAAAATAAGACCAACATTCCACTGGTATTAGATCCGCGAAAGTTTCGGGGGCAATGGCGTTCGAGAACCTTGCAGCATACGGTATTAGGTCAATATCAGACAGTCACAGACACCACAACGGTTTATCTGGTATCGGACAGACCGTTTCATGAATCGCTCTGGTTTTAAGTGAAACAGGTATTACAAAGGAATTGATTTTATGGCTGATACACGAACAAATCCCGTTTTAAAGTGGGTGGCTCTGGGAGTGATTGTTTTAGGCGGTGTGCTGCTGTTTAAAGGCAGCAATCATAATGACGATGAAACGGCTCAGACATCGAAAAGTAAACTGGATCAGGATGAAGCCTTGCAGCGTGAACTCGCGGCAATGAATATAGATGCGGATTCTCCAACGGAAACCATTCGTACTCTGATCGCTCATGTGAAATCACAGGAACAACAAACCAGAAAAGTTGTTCAGTTAAACGAAGAGTTACGTCAGGAAAATCAGGCGACGGATAAAAAAGTAGAGAATGAGGTAAAAGTTAAAGTCCACAAGATGCAGCAGGAAATGGAAACTAAAAACAGTCATCTGTTACAGGGTGTCACGGGTCGAATGAATGAACTGGCGGGTATGTTAAAAAACCAGACCGCTCAGGCGGTGGGTGTGGGCCTGGAAAATAAAGGGGATATACCGGTGGGCCTGGGTTTTGATGGTTTTTCCAATACTGATCAGGGATGGGTTTTACCGCTGGATCTGCCTGAAGCGGATGAACAGGGTGTTATCCATTTGCCGGATGTCTCTCACGATAATGAACAGGATCTGTTCAGCGATTTGGACAATCCGGTTAAACAGGCGGTATCTGAAGTGAAAAAAATTGCCTGGTACACGGTTCCGGAAAATGCCACTTTAATGGGGGCTACTTCCATGACCGGCATGATTGGACGCATACCGGTTAATGGTCAGGTGACAGCGCCTTATCCCTTTAAAATCATTGTCAGTAGTTACAACCTGGCGACCAATGGCCATCATATTCCGGGCCTGGATGGAATGATCTTTTCCGGGATCGCCACAGGTGATTTAATGCTCAGTTGCATATCAGCCAAATTATACAGCGTAACCTATACCTTTGATGACGGAACGATACTGACACAAAGAGAAGATGGAAACAGCACCGGTGGTGGAGGAAAGGGAGGAGGTGGACAGGGTGCCGCGGTACAAAGACGAGGACTGGGCTGGCTGTCCGATGAGTGGGGTAATCCCTGTATTAAAGGAGAGTTGATCACGAATGCGCCCACCTTTCTGGCTAGTATGTTTGGTTTAAGTGCCGCAGAAGGCTATGCCCGGGCGGTAGCGGATAATGAAACCACCAGTGTGGTGACCAGTTCCGGATCTGTGGTGGATTCAACAACCGGCAGTGCCACCAAACGAGCTGGAGGTGAAGCGGTAGCGGATGGCGTGGCGGGTATTAAACAATGGATGGTTGCCCGGCAACAGGATTCATTTGATGCCATTTTTGTGCCCTCAGGAACCAAAGTAGCCGTACACATCGACACACAACTAGAAATTGATTATGACCCCAGGGGAAGGAAATTAGCGTATGAACATCAAAATCAACCCGGTTATACCCGTCAGCTTGATTAGTCTGACTCTGTTTATGACAGCCGGTTGTTCATCTGTGACTACAGCCGAACTACCAACGGATGGACCAAAAATGCAGGAAGTGTATGAAAATCACGCCAGTGAGTCAGGTACACAGGCGATTGATCAATCAAGGCAGGCACTGGGCACTCATCAGGGGCGTTCTATTCACAATGGGGATACTGATCTACAGGGTTATACCCGAACGGCCCATACGGAGATAGATGAATTATTCCCCCGCTTGCCCAATCCTACGTTGATCATGTATGTGGATCCGCATTTAACGGATGCGGGAAATCCGGTGCCGGGTTATTCAACCGCTTTTACCCTGTATAAGACAGAGCAATATGCCTTACCGGGTGAGGCACCCATACACTAAAGGGTGTGCTCAATAAAATAAGCCAGTCATTTGATCTTAATGATTTTGATAAGGAACTCAACAGGAAAATAAGGGATGAACACAGAAGCAAAAACAGCAGAATCAATGGTATCGATCGTAACGACGGTCAATAAGGCCGTTAAAAACTTCTTTGGCATTGAAACTGAGGTACAACCACAAGCCCGGTTTAATCGGAGAAAAACGGATAAACCTCTTACTGTGGCTCAGGTGAAAGAGAAATATAAATTGCCCCGTTCTTTTACTGACAGGCTGCCCTGGGTGGAATATCTGTCTGAGTCCCGTTGCTTCTTGCTGGATGACTATAAAAGTGTGGGTGCGGTTTATGACATTAAGCCCACGGCTTGTGAGGGACGGCCAGAGCATTTTTTAAAGATCTTGCAGGAAAATATTAAAAATATGCTCTGTAGTATTCCAGAGCGTGATCATAATCCCTGGACGATGCAGATTTATGTGCAGGATGATGACAGTTTATTACAAACTTATGAACATCTGGAACAATCTATCCCTGAGTCGATCCGCAATACAGAATTCACACAGCAGTGGTTAAAGATCCAGAAACAGCACCTGGATGATATTTCTCATACCTCCTCATTATTTTATGACGATCTCGTGACCGATAACGACTGGAGTGGAAAAACTCATCGGGTGCGCCTGGTGTTTTATCGCCGTCAGGGAAAAAATGAAAAATTACGCCGGGGATTAACCCCGGAAATTGAACTCAATAACACCCTGAAAAAAGTAGAAGCCATGCTTAAATCAGCAGGCGTACAGGCAAAACGTTCAGGCGGTAAAGATTTCTTTTACTGGATGCTGCGCTGGTTTAATCCCAGACCACCAATCACCAAAGGAGATCCGGACCAATTTGAACAACTGGTGAAATATCATGATGAGGATTTACCTGCATTTCATGATTTTGCGGAAGGTTTGTTATTTTCCATGCCTCGCTCAGATGATGAGCAGCAGTGCTGGTATTTTGATGATATTGCTCATCGTATTGTTACGGTAGAACGGTTAAAACGGGTACCGGTGGCCGGTCATGTGACGGCAGAGCGTCAGCAAAATGAATTTAACTTTGCTTTTATGGACAGAATGCCCACCGGAACCGCCTATTGCATGACCATTATTTTCAGGCCGCAGGATATCATCGCTAATCATTTAAGCGGCATTATCAATGCCTCGGTAGGCAGTGAGGACAATTCCATTCTGGCAGCAGAGGAAGCGGCTCATGCAAAACGTCAAATTGCGCTGAAAAACAATTTTTATCCCGTTAATCTGTCTTTTTATATTAAAGCTGATAACGCACAGGCACTGGATGAACTGACTTATGAACTGGATTCTTTATTGATCAGTAATGATCTGCAGCCCATTGACCTGAATAGCGATTTATTGACGATTGACAGTTATTTACGCAACTTGCCCATGGCCTATGAAGTTGAGTTTGATGATTTTTCAAGACGCTCACGCTTAATGCACTCTTTGGATATTGCGGCATTAAGCCCATTTTTTGGCCGTTCAACGGGTACTGGGTCAACGGGTTTAAATGAATTTAACCGGGGTGGAGAGGCATTATTTATCGATCCATTTCGGGATAGAAAACAGAACGCCCATCTTTTAACCCTCGGACCGACCGGAGCCGGTAAAAGTGCTTATCTGGTTAAAATCATCCGTGCGATGTTTGCTATTCACCGTCCCCGGATCTTTATTGTTGAATCCGGTAACAGTTTTGGTTTGCTGGCGGAGGACTTTAAACATCTGGGAGTCAGTGTTAATCAGTTGAGTCTGAAACCGGGTACTAAAATTTCGATTCCCCCGTTCCGCGATGCAATCAGGTTGCTCAAGACCATTACTCGAAAACAGGTGGTTGAACTGGATGATGAGGATGATCAGGACCCAGCCCAAAAAACAGGACAGGACCAGGGAGCGGAAACACGGGATCAACTGGGTGAAATGGAAATTGCTGCCAAGATCATGATCACGGGCGGGGATGAAAAAGAACGTTTCAGTAAATCAGATCGACTCATCGTGCGTCAGGGAATATACCGGGCGGCAGAGCAGGTCGCCAGTGAAGGGCGCAGCCAGACCATGATCACTGATGTGGTTAATGGGATCCGTGCCGTTTCTCATGAAGAGTTGACCCAAAAGAACAATCGTAATAAAGGAGAAAGAGCATCGGAACTGGCTGATGCTATGGAACTGTTCTGTGACGGCTTTACGGGAGAATTGTTTAATCAGGAAGGCGACTACTGGCCGGAGGTGGATGTTACCGTGCTGGACCTGGCATATCTGACCAAGGAAGGTTATGAGACCGAACTGGCAGTTGCCTATACCGGTTTGATGAATGCCATTAATAATATTATTGAGAAATACGAATACGATCCCCGGCCTACCATTGTATTGACTGATGAAGGGCACGTTATTACTAAAAACCCGTTGCTGGCACCGTATGTTGTAAAAATCACAAAAATGTGGAGAAAATTGGGGGCCTGGTACTGGATTGCGACTCAGAACATGAAGGATTTTCCCAATGCAGCAGAAACCATGCTCAATATGATCGAATGGTGGGTGTGCCTGGCCATGCCAACGGATGAAATTGAGCAGATCGCCCGATTTAAAACACTCAACAAAGAGCAAAAAATGATGATGTTATCGGCTCAGAAATCGCCGCCCAAATTTACTGAGGGCGTGATCATGAGTAAGGATCATAATATTTTATTTCGCAATGTGCCGCCTGCTATTGATTTAGCGCTGGCCATGACTGAAAAAGATGAAAAATCTGAACGCTATGAATTAATGCGTCAACATAACCTGGATACGGAGCTGGATGCGGCGTATATGAAAGCTGAATTGATCCGTGATCAGCGATTACAACGAAGTGAAAGGGAGTTGCAATGAAACACCTGTTGTATCGTTTATTGACAAGAGAACAAATCTTGACAAGAAAACAAAGAGAACAAAAAGGACAATGGTGTCTGCATTTTATGATCATTACAGGGCCGCTGCTGATTTACAGTCTGTTGTTCTGGAGTGTGATGGCTCATGCCCAGTCTATGAATGTGTCATTATTGCCTGATCAAATATGGGTTTTTTATAACCAGAAAAATCCGGTTGATTATACTCAGTTGCAACAGGCTCATCCGGTGCATCATTATGATCTGGATCAGGTCGATATTATTGAACAGCAGTTCAGTATGGGCTTATCCGCATCACCTGAGCAGGCAAGAGAGCGGGCACTGGAGCGTATCAGGAATTTACGGCCCACCCAGATTGAACAATTAAAACAGGCTTATACCGGCATTGTGACGGCCTGGCAAATGCAGATCAAACGCTTACCGGCCATCGTTTTTGATTATGATGGGCGGCAATATGTAATTTATGGACAGCAAGATGGCCAAAGGGCCTTACAGGAGTTTCAGCAATGGCAAAAAAATCATTAATTCAGGTGGTATTTACCATCACGCTTCTGGTGCAATCCAATCTGCTCTGGGCGGCGATTAATACCAGCCAGATTGTCAGCAGCACTTTAAGTGCTCTGAGTTGTCTGCAGTATAACCCGGTTGCAGGCATGTGTTTCTGGCTGAAGTGTGGTTTTCATGGTTGTTCAATTAAAACCTCAACCAAGGTTAAGCACTGGAATCCTGATGTGGTGGTCAGCAGTTATACCACAACCGGTCAATCACCCTGGATAGAGTCCCGTTCATACAGCAGTGGAACCCCATGGATCCCTTTAACGAATCATTCTATGAACGACTATAAAGGTCATGAAAATCGTTATATGCAATACGAACCACCCAAGGACCTGGATGGTGATGGCATAATGGATACTCAAGGTAATAGTGACTATTTTGATGCTGGATCACCCCCGGTTTACACCCATCAAAATGCAAATACATCAATCCAGCTCGGTGGCGGGGATGATTTTAACTCTGCACGCGGTGCCAGGAAAAAGCATGTATCCACGACATTTCGTGAAGTCGATGCCATTGGAAATCCTGCCCTGTTTATGACCTGGATGCTCTCAGGTACGGGTTATTTGTGTCCCTCGGTAACTTATCCTTATGTACCGCATCATTTATCGGCAGCATGGGATAGCTTCAGTTGGCGTTATGCCACAATTGAAATGCTATATCCCGCTTCTTTAGTGCCTGGAATGAGAGAAATCGGTTCATGGCCAATGAATACCTGGGGTGCTGTTTATCCAAGAACTGGTTTTGTTACCCAAAATGAAGGGCCAAAAGCGTCTGCTGTTGCCGCACAAAGAGCAGGGGACATTATTACCCGGTCATGGCAACCTCATGTGTACTGGCCATTGGGGAGTGACTGCTCACGCAATAATATGAAATGCTGGGCACCGGGGGCATTGAATGAAAAAGATCCCAATACGGGCAAGTGGCAAATGCTGGCACCCATTGCCCAAAACTCCTGTGGTATCTTTGGACAAAATGATGTGACCAGTATTCATTCATGGGCAGATAATAAACTAGACAAATCACAAGATTTTGTATGGAATTTATGGCGTAAATATTCATGCTGTAAACGTAAAGGCATATTTTTATATTCGATTGATTTTTGAATCAGGACAAGGATTGTACGCAATGAAACAAAAGAAAAATAAACTCAGAATAATCATCGTAACACTGGCCTCTTTAAGTTATGGCTCACTAATACAGGCATCAGATATTTCACCCAGTACCGCCGATCAGAACTGGTATTATCAGATAGGGGGTGGTGACTTAATTACGGCTCCAGCTAATCCTAATGGCACGGCAATTTCATTGGGTGCATCGGGGGCCTGGGGCGGTAATTTCAGTTGCGGTAATTTTAGCCTGGGGGGATCGGTCGGTTCGTTTATGAATAACATACGCAATAGTACCGATCAGGCTCTTAATCAAATGGTTTCGGCAGCCAGTGGTTTTATCGCCTCTTTACCGGCATTAATTATTCAGCGATCGAATCCAGGTCTTTATGATTTGTTTCAAAACGGTTTATTGCGAGCTGAAGAGCAATTTAATCTCAGTATTGCCAGTTGTGAAGATATGGAAAAAAATTTTACCTCTGGAGGAAATCCGTTTGATAAATTTGTGGTGCTGTCCAGGAAAAATGCCTGGGATGCTAAAAAAGCCAGTGGTGGCAATGCCATTGCGGCTAAAAAATCAGTGGCAGCAACCGGGGGCGATCTGGGCCTGCCTGGGTTAGGCGGTGTGATGTATGCAGGAGCCGGCCAGCCGCCGTTAAATATAACCAAACAAACGGCACAGGCTGGTTATAACACGCTCATTGGTCGTAATGTGACGGCAACCGCTCCGGCTGCGGCTAATAGTGGTCGGATTGCTGAAATATGGAAAACCCCGGCAGCGTTTAAACAGTTTGCCGTGGATGTCATGGGCAGCAATGAAGTAAAAACCTGTACCGGTTGTCAAAAGGCCAGAACCAATATGGGTAAAGGATTATTACCTCAGCTGTATAAGGAAAGACAGTCGATTGCAACAGACTTATCCGCATCGGTTGCTGCGGCAGGTACCCCTTCCTTTACTGATCTGGATAAAGTCTCTGCATCAGGGATCCGGATCACGCCGACAGTGATTGAAGCCTTAAAAAATGAATCATCGGTTGAACAACAATTGTTTATTAGCCGATTATCCAGTGATATTGCTACAGCTAATGTACTGGAAAAAGCTGAAATATTATTACAGGCCATGGAAACCGGTAAACGGGAACCCAATCTTTCCTCCAGTGGTACGGTGGTGGACTTTAATAACTCCAGTATTAGTGATTTGCAGGGCTATATAAAGAATATTTTGCTGAGTTCTCAAATTAGAAAAACAGTCTCAACGGATTCAGTGAAGATGTTGATGGCTCGGTATGAAGCTCGTAAATCGTACAACAATGGTGCATCAAGAAGTGTATTGCACGAATATCAAATGGAAGATGGCGCAACAGAGCAATAAGATTCAAAAAGGGAATTTATTATGAAATCCGTAGGTAAGTTATTATTAATGTCAGCAGGGTTTATGTTGTTCATAGGCATTGTTCTGTTTGTTACTTTTAAAGTAATAGGGATTAATTATATTGATGGAATGATTGAAGTTAATCAATTTCTGGAACAGAAAAAATGGGTTTTTATTGCGTTTAGAGTGTCTTTGTTAATTATGATTTTTTGGCAATGGGATACCTTCACTCAATGGCTATCCAGAGTGTTTAAATTAGAACAGGAAAAAATTGTTCTTATTAAATCAGCTCGATGGAGAATTTTTGGCTGGTTTGTATTTTTTGAACTGGTGATCAATCAGAATTTAATGAACTATCTGCTTAATTGATACCAGGGAAAGAGGAGAAACGAATATGAGTGCAGGCAGCTATCCAGAGCTTTTTTTACAGTATTTTGCATGGGGTATGTATAACACTCTATGGGATGTGTTTGTTAACCTGGGGATTGTTTATATACCCTTCGGGTTCTATTTGTATGAGGCCTATACCTCAACAAAGGAAAAGAGCAGCCACAAAATGAATGCCAGTCGGGTATTGGCCTATCTGGAAATGAAACTTTTTATTGGTATAGCGGTTTTGACTCTGGCGGGAGTGCCAACGATTAACATGAATCTGACAGACATGAAATATAATAAACGAGTCTGTACGCCCGGAAACCCAACCGCCACCATGGTTCAGAAATCACCGTCTGGCTCAGGGACAGGTACTACGCTGGATGGGATGTTTACCACCACAAACATGGGTGGTGTAACTGCGAAAATACCGGTTGCCTGGGCGGCAGTGTTTGCAGTTGGGCAGTCTATCTCAGATGGGGTTCGGATCAAAGTACCCTGTAAAACCAGTATGAAAGAAGTGGGTTATATTCTATCAACCAATACCATACAGGATCCTGCTGTTCGCAAAGAAGTGGGTTTATTTAAAAAAGGTTGTTTTGAGCAGGCCAGGGCCAAACTTGATGCAGAAACCCCGACCACTTATACCTCCGCCATGCAAAAAGATGGTGATGCTGGTTGGCTGGGTTCAAAATTTTTTATGTCTGAATCGGGCTATTACGACAAAATGCAGCCACCGGCTAGTATTAAAGGTTTTGCATTTGATCCCAACGGGCGAGATAAAGGCTGGTGGAATGGCGATACCGGTACCAAACCTCAATGGGGTAGACCCTATTGTAAAGACTGGTATCAAAATAGTTTACGAGCCAAAATACTCAATTCCATAAAACCAACTATGAAAACCCAGTTATTATCTGCGTTTGCATCATGGGATTCATTGATCCACAACACCACAGAAGCAAAAGATGTATTGATCCGCTCTTTAATTAATAAAAGTGATATTAATGTAATTAATAGTCCAGAAAGCAAAGTAGAACAGTTGATGGGATTTGGTGATTATTCCACTGTGGATGGATTTGGATCGGCTGGAGGAGGACTGGCCAGTTTTGGAGCTACTATTGGGGCCGGGCTGTTTAATGGGGCTTTTTACCCGACCATGATCATTTTGAAAAAAATGTTACCACTGGTGCAAGCATTGGTTCTGGCTGGATTGATCATGTTTTTGCCTTTTTTACTGATACTGTCGCAATACGGTATTAAAGAAGTATTTACCATGAGTGCTTTAATAGTATCTATTAAATTCTGGCCGGTAATATGGGCCGTAGGTGGATGGATGGAAGCCTCATTACAGGAAGCTTTTATGCCATCCTTGCAGGGTCTGATTGGTGGGGCAGAGAAAATTGCCTCGATTAATGATAACGTCCTGGATTATGCCATTGGTGCCTGGTATGTCATGGGGCCAGTGGTATTGTCTACTGTGATTACTATGGCGGGGTATCAGGTTGGGAGTATTGTGCAAACTGCAGCAGACGGTAATAATTCCGGTAAGGGCGCAGGAAATGAAGCTGGCGGTATGGGGAAGAAATTAACCAGTAAAGTAAAATAGCAATAAACATAAAGCCCAGTTACCGGGCTTTATGTTTAGGATTCAGTACCAGCGACCATAATAATTAAAATATTCTTCAGTACCTGGCGTTAGTACACTAACACTATCATCCATAAATGAAACAGTAGGTTCTTCATCATCAGGCAATAAATCAGCCAGAAAAACAATCAGTCCGCCGATGACAGTTAAAACGCCATGAAAGGCTCTGGAGCGCAGAAAGCGGGGCAGGTATATCAATAAAGTGAGACCCAGCAGTAAGCCTCCGGCCAGAAAACTGAGCAGTCCGACTCGTAACAGCAGATCCCAGAATGAGAACGGGTGTGGAGCAACCGGAGACAGCCCGGACTCAGACATGGCTGCAAACAGAGCAAATCCGCCAATACTGAGCAGCAACCCCCAGCGCAGGGACAGCCTGGTCAGTTTGTAAATCTTGTAAATTATTTTGGTTTTCATGGTTATTTCCTCTACTTCCCTATAGTTTTTCCTATTTTGCTTTATATGAAGGGTAGGCTGGAGAATTAGGTCTGACTGTAACTTTGTTCCATGGACAGTCCACTAATAAATCTAATCCTTCCAACACCATTTGACCGATTAATGGTTCAACACCATAATCACTGATCAGAACAGGATTACCTGTTGTACGGTCTTTAAATTTAAAAGCGACAACATTGACTCGCTCCATTTCAGTGGTTGAATCATCGGCCAAATACACAATGGCTTTACTGTCTGCGACTAAACCAATAGCCTCGGCAACATCTTTACCAATGATTGATACAACGGCACCACTATCAACCAGAGCATCAAGCTGAATTGATTTTCCATTGGCAGGATTTGTTAATGTGAAATCCCCTCTAACTTCGCCCATGATTGATATCCTTTAATTTTAATTTATTGATTATATAAATTAATTACATCAATAGAAAATGAACACCACCTCTGTATCCATTGCTACACAAGTTTAGCTTGCCAATCGCATTGCGACTTTCTGGGTTTTAGGTCTATTGGTTTGACCACTGACTGAATTTATCCTCAACTTCTTTTTGGGTTAAAGTACCTTCAGTATTTGCTCTGGTTATTCCTTTCTGGATTTTTTCTGTAACATACAAATGGTATTGAACATCCTCCAGAGTACAATCTTCAGGTAGCTTTTCCAGTAATAACTGTACTTCTTCTTTTGCGCTATTCATATATTCTCAATTTTTACTTTGTGCTGTAAATGCCAGCACTGTTATTCGCAAGCCATGCACACAGGGTTTCCCTGATCTTTTCCCGGCTTTAATCCTAAATAAATCAGTTGAATCGTAGCGAGAATGATCAGAGTGCTGGAGATACCAGGATTTACAGGTTATTTTGGCTTTATTCGTAGTCACCCTACGGGTGAAGTCAAAATATTCTGGAAAGTCTTGTAGATTCAGTGCTATGGACATTCGCAGTAGGTTCAACTGATTTATTTAGGTTAATGGTAATGTATTTTTTATAATCAATCATTTCTCTACCTGTACCACTCCTGAGTACCACACTGGCAACTGGCGAATGGCTCGCCATAGTGCGGTTCAATGGGGTATCCACATTGTTCACAAGCGCCCTGCTTGCGGATCTCATAATCATCTGACTTCCAGGAGGGCGGTTCCTCATAGACTTCGTTATCCGGATATACATAAACATCCATCAAATATTCACTGGAAGGACTACAGTTCTTATCCATAAGCTAATTGCTCTCCTGTTTAATACGGTTTTCTGTAATTCAGACACCAGAACCAGACCGGCACAATCAATGCTGCCAACAGCCATTGTGAGCAGCTTAAATGAGCCTGTTCAAAATTGGCTTTGTAATAATAACTGATCTCCACTGAACCCTTGCTGAACCAGGCTCCGGAAGCAATCAACATAATAAACAGTCCCGGACTCATGGCAGGGGTCAGTATCAGTATAACCGGCAACCAGATGACACTGCTCAGAGTCAGTAATTTATACTGGTTCTTTTCAAATACCGTCATCGGCTCCACCTTATTATTATACGATTATAAATTGTACTGCTTATAATTCGTAGTATAGTCTGAATAACCCTCTATTCAATCAAAAGTCTTTTATGTTGTTCTGACTTCTGAAAGAAGCTCAGGATGTCTGTCTAAAATTTTAAGTAATTTAACAAGAGAAAGTGTAGGTTTAGTTTTTCCTGTTTCATAACGAGAAAACGCATTCACACCACCACCAAATATCTCTGCAGCCTCCTTCTGATCCAGGTGTAATTTTTTACGAACTTCAATGATAAAAGAAGGATCAACAATAGCAGCATTTACTTGTTTATGAAACTCAATCATCATATCCATTGTGCGTCGAGACTCCTCTGCATCCAGAATGGATTCACCACAGGCTGTACAGTAATCACCCGTTACAGCAGATAAAACAGTGGTTTCACCTTTATATGTATAGGTCTGATCTCTGGTGTCATGTACCAGCTCAGCCGCTCCACAAACAGGACATTTCATCATCATAACTCCTTAAATGAAATAATGACCAGGTCATCAACTACATTCAATTTTAAATAAATATCTCCAGCTTCTGTTTTTGGTCTGTACACATCCTGCCAAACCTTATGATCAGAATATGTGGTCATGCTTTTATAAAAATCAGAAGGATTAAGTGACATCACAATTTTACATATACCATTAAAGTCTATTCCCAAAACCGCAGCACCTTGCCGGGCACTTTGTGTGGAACGCACACGTCCTTCTTTAACCAGAGACTTAACAATAGAAAGTTTACAATGAGGCGTTCTTTTTTCCATACAATAAAATTAACCTATTTGGTTAATTTTGTCAATTTATTGATACAACGCCTCTAAAATTAGGTACCATACAAATGTATCATGTATTATGTTTTTTGTATCTTGTTTTAAATTATAAACTGTTCTATACTGTGCTTCAATAAGAAAGAATTAATCAATCACCGGAGTACACTGGATATGGCCGAAACCGTCAGAGCTGAATCACTGGAACGTCTTGAACGAGTCAGACAGTTTGCAATTGAGCACATGGAACAAACAGGGACATTTCCAACGGCCAGACCTATCCAGACAAAATTTTTGGAACACCAGTATCCCGGCAACCTCAACTCTATTGCCTCCGATTTAAAGATTGTTGCCAAAGACATTAGCCTCGTGTACCAGCAGAAAAAAATGGTGGATATTGAAGGGGAGCAGATTGAGATCCCAAGAGAGGCACTGGAATATGCAGTGCGAGCCTGGCAGATGATTGAACTGCAGCAAATGAAAAAGTTTGATGGTTTCAAACAGGAAGTACAGCAGGAAGCAGATTTGGCCAAAGAAGAACGGGATGAAATCCAGGCCAAATTTATTGCCATGCAATCGGAACTGGAAGCAAAAGCGGAAGTATTGCGCCTGCGTGAAGAACAGTTGCAGGAAATGAAACAAAAAATGATTGAACAGGAGAAACAGTTACAGGCGGCCCAGGCCAGTGTCAGGGAAGTTGAATCGCAGAATAATGTACTGACCACTGAATTAAGTGTCACCAGAGAGCATCTCACGGAACAGCAGGAACAGCATACTAAAGAGGTGAAGCGACTGGATGATAAGCTCAATACATTACAGAACAAACATGAATCTCAGATAAGTGAAGTCCGGGAACAACACAATAAACTCATCGCAGAGCATGAAGCTATAAAAGCCAATAATGATGATTTAGCGAATAAACTGGCTCATGTCACAGAAGAAAGGGATCAGTTTGAGGCACAGAAGATCACACTGGTTAACGATATTAGCAGTTTAACAGCCAGCAATCAGGCACTCACAGAAGAACGAGCACAACAAAGTAACCAGATCACAGAGTTGACCAATGCGATGGATGAGTTAAATAACCGGGTTAGATCATTTCAGACCGAGTTAAAGCAGATGTCTGAGCAAAAGAAACAACCTGAACAGAAGAAACAAAAGGGTAATAAAGGAGCATAATCATGGGATTTATACTTGAAAATGAACATCAGATCATTTTACAAAATGATGAATATATAGCCGTCAGGCAGTCCGGCCATATTGAAATTTGGGATAATGAAGGCACAGAATGTTATGGTGTGGTACCAGAAAATTACACTTTAACGGATATTGAACGGATCATGTCTTTTTATCACCAGGGTTTCAACCGTGGTACTCAGTACGGACAGATCAGTAAGATGAATGAAATAAGAACGGCTTTAAGTCTTTAATGCTATGTACCAATACTGGCAAAGACAGAGCGATCAGCGTTTTTATGAAATATTGTTAACTCAGGATCTACTGGGTGACTGGTTGATCTGTCTGGCCTGGGGTAGCCGATATAAAAAAACAGTAAAGGGAAAAACCCTGATCTTTAAGTCTCTGCAGGGGGCACTGGAGCACCTTCCAAAGCTGGAAAAACGGCGTAAGCAACATCGTTACCAGCTCAAAAATGAGCATTAAAACGATCTGACAATATACAGGAGAATATTATGAAAGCACAGGATATAGCCGATCACATCCAGGGAGTCAGAGAGGGTAAACATGACTTCTCATCTTTAATCGATCAAATTGACAGGCACCGGATCAGTCAAAAAAAAGTCGTCTCTCTGGACGGTGTAAAAAATGCCAGACAATTTACAGATGAACTGGTCAGACTATGCTATTTGATTCAATCAGATCAATTCTGAGCTGATGGTTGTTGAGAAGTTTTGTTCACACCGACTCGCTTGGCTTGAAGTGTAAAAATAACGGGTAGATTAAATGAATTTTGATAAAAAAATACAAGATATTGACTTATATAAGATTGCTGAAAAGATTGTAAATAGGGTTGATGATGGCACAGGTAGAAGCTTGCACTACGAAGTAATACAGGATCTGTCGATGGAGAGTGCTAAGATTCTTGCCATTTCTTTAAAAGATCATATTTATATTGAAGATACAGGATATGATCTTTTTGAAGAATATGAATAATATAAAGAAATCATAGTGAACATGGCTCCTCTCCGCTTTGAGTTAAGATTTTCACTCATCAAAGCTGAGAACGTGAATATATTAAATTTAAGGAAAAAGGAAAACAAAATGTCAAAATTAAAAATTTTAATGCTGGACGATCAGCAAGGTCCAATATACGCGAATATCATTATCAATTATTGTGAAATTGATTGTGATATGAAAATTGTGACTGATTTAGCCTCTGCCGAGACTGCCCTGGAACAATCTCATTATGATTTTATTTTCATTGATTATAACCTTGGCAACGGAAGTTACGGTTACCAAATCATGGATACAGTTAATAAAACGCAGGAAAAAATTACTACTGTATTGCTCACCAGTGAAAGTGCCGACTTTGTTGAAGAAAAAAGAAAAAAACATGGTATTGAATATTACATTGATAAAAATTATACAAATATCATGGATATGGTTAATAGATTTCAAAAAATCTTACAAAATTAATGCGATATGGAAGTGAAAAATGAAATTAGGCAGAAATGATCCCTGCTTCTGTGGAAGTGGAAAAAAATACAAAAAGTGCTGCATGAATCTGATGGTTAAAAAAAGAGAAAAACCAAAAGTACCAGAATTTTTAACCTGTAATGATTGTGGTAGCCATGCTCCAAAAGAATTATTCACATATTTAGATACTAAAGATATAGAGGGTATTAATATGGGGATTAGTGCAATATGTCCAAACTGTGGTTCTTTAACTTACGGGTTCAGCGGAGATCCTGAAGAGGTTCAGAGAATCCTTGCTATGCTGGATGAAGATTTAGAAGGTAGTGGAAATTTAGGATTTAATAAGACTTAATTAAAATGGCTTATCCATTGCTATCAATAGAGTAAACCCATTTGATAGCATCCTAAACCACCATTTTTGCCTATCACATAAGTTGTTTTTTTACTTTTGATAGATTAAACTCATAATATCTAAAATCTATTGATAGGTTTATCAGAAATGTCACTTGTCGGATACGCCAGAGTCAGCACTGTCGATCAGGATTATGAATTACAGGTAGAAGCATTAAAAAAAGTAGGTTGTAAAAAGATATTCTCAGAAAAGAAAACCGGTACCACTATAAAGGAACGCAGTGAACTGCAACAGTGCCTCGAATACCTCAGAGAAGGGGATACCCTGGTGGTTACACGGATTGACCGACTGGCTCGCAGCCTGAGAGATCTACAAAATCTGGTTCATAGTTTAAAAGAGGAAGGTATAGAATTAAAAGCACTGGAACAGCCTGTTGATACCGGAACTGCTGCAGGTAAGGCTTTTCTTGATATGTTGGGGGTTTTCGCAGAATTTGAAACCAATCTCAGACGAGAACGACAACTAGAAGGGATCGCTAAAGCAAAAAAAGAAGGTAAATATAAAGGCAGAAAACCAACGGCCAGAAAAAAAGCTGACCAGGTCCTAAGTTTGATCCAACAGGGTAAAACCAGGCAAACTGTTGCTGATGAACTTGGTATTGGGGTGGCCAGTGTATATCGAATATTGGCTGATGCTAAATACATGGAAAAAAAACATGCAAAGTAAATTTTTCGCCTATTTGAGCCGTCTGCGTTGGATCAAACGCTGGGGACTAAAACGTAATATTGAATCAGAGAATGTTATGGAGCATTCCTGGGAGCTTGCCACCATTGCTCATGCCCTGGCAATTATTAAGAACCACTATTTTAACGGCCATGTTAATACTAGGTTTTAGTCACTCACTCACTTGTTTGTAAATAATTTTTTCGTATTAACGGCGATCTCCCGACCCCGATAAAATACCATTCCCCAATGATCACTGAGTCATATCACAATATTGAACGTCAGGCGGTCAAAGAGCTGGTTAAGTTGCTTCCAGATGAATTACATGAAGATTTTAATTATTTTATTGATGAAGAGCAGCAGGAGCAGGAAGTCAGGGAGATCATTAAATCAGCAGATATTATATCGGCGTATCTAAAATGCCAGTATGAATTAAACAATGGTAATAATGAATTTACTATTGCTGCCAGAACAATTGAGGAAAAGTTGAATTCTTATGATGCTCCGGAAGTACAGTATTTTATGGATGTGTTTGTTTCATCGTATGAAATGACACTGGATGATCTGCTTAAAACTGAAGGAAACAGTTAATGCCTGGTTTATTTATACAAAGTGAAGACTGGTGTCAATCAAAAAAAAGACATATTGATGATGAAACGCTTTGTGATTTTTTAAGAATATTGGAATATGAAGCAGAGCGTATGAGGCTGTTTGAAGAGGCGGGAATAGAGGATACAGGCTCTCCGGTAGAAGCTCTTTATGTTTATTTGCTGGATGCGCTGGGAGTACCGGAAGATGGACATATTAAGCTATTTCCAGAGGGAGACGATGGAAAGTTAATCGAATACAGATTTATAAGAGACTGGTTTGAAAAGCTTATTTTCAGTGATTTTATACTAGAAAATGATAAATATCAGTGGGATTATATGGATGTCATTGAAATGATAAAAAAAGAAATCAAAGAGGATCTGAATAATAATTATGTTATAGCCAATGGAAACAGAACATAATTCCGTGAACAAGACGGGCATATTCTTCTCTTACATGATAGTTGATGTCAGAAACTCTCATGTGTGTTCGTTAATATCCATCGGAACACACTCATCACAGTATTATTTTAATACAGGTTGTGATTTATCAACTTTCACACATTTCTAAATAAGTTAGTCGTGATTAAAAAAATATCGAACACTGACGGGAAACGGCCAGTTTAAAGCAACTTCACATAGCCATGGATTCTCAATTTTATAATTAATATCTTGTGCTAATTCACATTCCAGTCGGTTAATTTCTATGAGACTTAACACCTCATCAGATATTGCTTCTTCAAACCTTTTCTGGTGTTCGGGAAGATTAACTGCGTATAAGGCGTTGGCAAAAACCTGACTATATGGTGCTGGACCAGTGAGAAAAATAAACATCGTCAGCGATATCAGACACAAACCAAGCCCGAAAAGTACAAGTATCTCTTTGAAATAAAAATCATTCTGATAAAACTTCCGTTTTTCTTTACGTTGTTTTAAATTTGCTAATTTTTGAACTTCCATGATATTTTTCCTCTAGTTGTATCTGTTTCCATTAATCAAGTTGGTTTAAGAAATAATCTATGTTTGTTATTTACCAACAAAACAAGCTAAAGAGATTTTTTTAAAGGATAAAACTGCACAAAGTGCAAAGATCTGGTTTAATTTACACTTTACTCATATACTTCCCTTATAACTAATTTATGATTTTATAGCTTCAGTTAGGTCGAGTTTTGCAATTGTTCTGTAGCGTAATTGTCGATTTTCCATGTAATTTTGGTCTATCTCTTGACAGTATCTATCTGCTAATTTAATAGCTTCCTTATTACCTTCTGAACTAGCACCTTCTGCAAATTTCTCTATTAAAAGAGCGGCAAGTTCAGAAGATTCCAGTCCGTCAGCAACAGCTTTTTTACGTGTTTCTGCGAAATCAGTTACCGATGTATACATAACCCTATTACTCCTATTTCATCTGATCATGTAATGACTTCATCTGCTCAATAAGTATTTTTAAGTGGTGTTTACTAACCAAAGCATCATTAAATGGTAAAATTTTAAATTCTGACTTTCTAAGCTTAAGTTTTGCGTAGTCGTAACCATTAATATTTTCAATTGTTCCTGTTAATGAATATCCACACTTCATCCCAGGTTTATCTGATTGTGTTTGAGATAACCCAGAACCAAATTTATTATCAATTATATCCATACATTATTTTTCCTTTAGAATTTATATTGAAGATACTGTAGAAACCACTACCTCTTCCCCATCAATAATTCTTGTATAAACACGATTAGTAAGCTCTGCAATACTGGAATCTATTTCATTCCGCATGAGCACAAGAGATTGATGAAGCTTTTCTTCAACAAAACTTTGCGCTTCTTCAAGTTTTATACATTCAGTCGGAAGCCATTCAATATCTTCTAATTTAACTTCATTCCCTGTAATTATAGGACTCGTAAAATACCAACTTCCATCATTTAATGTTCCATTCCATGAGAGTCGCGCCCAAATATTACTAATGGTAAGAGTCCAATCGCTTGGTGTTTTATCACTCAATTCAAATGGTTTGTTATTCGTTTTGTAGAACCAGTACTCAAAAGAGTTTTTCCATTCTTTCATAATTTTTGAACTTCCATAAATTTTTCAACCAATAGTATTAACAGGAATGCCAAAAGACTCAACTTCTTTTTTAGCTCTTAAATCATCTTTTGTTGCTTTAACAGCAGCAAACGTACATCCATATTTGTTATAGGCATCATCGATAATTTTATAACCTGGTCTTATTGATAATAAGTCACGATAGGCTCTGTCAATTTCTGTTACATTAACAGAGCCATGCAATTTAATAATATCACCTGCATCTTCAATAAAGTATGATTTTAGAACAGAACGTCTTAACAATTTATCTAAAGGGGTTGTTACAACTAAGAATCCAACCATCCCCCCAATTATTACAATAAATGCCAACTCAAAAACATACCCAATGGGGTTTTCTGAGAAATGTATTAAAGTCATATAATAATAACATATTCCAGAAAACAACATGCTGATTATAACAAGCAAAGTCAAAGTAATATTCCAAACTCTCTCTTTACGCTTATATTTTTGTTTAAATTTTTCCATTTTTATTCCTTTAAATTGTCATGTGCTTTTTGGTTATTCCGATTACTCTTCGGTTAATATTTTGTCTAATACGGATTGATATAAATTATTTCTGAATTGATACCAGCAAAGGGCTGTGTTCTCGGGTAATATTCTCTTTTGCTTTTCAGACCAATTTCCTTCGCAGACATCTTGATCCTGTCCTTCCATTGAGAATAATTTAATATATCTCCGAATTCATCACAAAACGCATTTTCTAAATTTTGATTTGATGCCGCCCAGGGTTCATTGCTATCACAATATTCATCCCAGAAATAATTTACTAGCCACTCGATCTGCTTTTGTCTGGCTGTCATGATTTTTCCTACTGTTTAATTAGCGTGCTCGGCATTGGGAATAATATGGGAATTATAGCCAAAATTAATACACCATAAAAACAGCCTACAATAAAAAACAGAATAGATTGTTCTGCAATTCCAAGAACTACTCCAGGTAAAAACATAAATAAAGGCGTTAACAACGGCATATCTTGACTTGTTCGTTTAGATGCCAATCTCATAATAACCCAAACACTACGCCCTGTTTTGTTTAATATTTTTTTTGATTCACGTCTAAACTGTTTAGATGATACAAACAACAAAAATAATGATATCATCATCCAAACAAACATAAATGGTTCAAAAATATTTCC
>JALSUJ010000338.1 GCA_027071355.1 Gammaproteobacteria bacterium
CCCCAAACTTGTAAATCTTGTTGACCTTCTCTTTCAGCAACATTCCCAGAAAAAACAGAAAGACCATTTTCTGGAGTTTTTTTATATAATCTTAAGTACTGAATCATTCTTTCTAATGAAGAAATGACATTCTTTCTAGTGGTAGCAGATTTGATATTTGTTGCAGTTCCTTGTTCTTGCGAAAGATGTGCAATTATTTTATTCATATCATAACCTGCTGGAACATAAACAGAAACCAACTCAGTATGTCTTCCCCTATAATCCTTAATTTCTTTAATAAATTTTTACGAGTTACCAATAAGGGCTTGAGGTCACTAACAAGCTGTTTTTTCTGTTGCGGTGTTATCCCCTTAAGCATTTCATTAATATAATTCCGGATATCAGATATTTTTTTAAATTCTTCCTGATATTGAAGCTGTAATAGATTAGCCTGAGCTATAAATTTTTCTCTTTTATCCATTCGTTTAAGATAGAGATTTTTTTCCGGCAAAGATTTTCTCTCTTCCAGCAGCATTTGCCCCATAACCTGATTTAAACCAGCAATCTTCAGTTTTTTTCGAGTACTGGCAAAAGCATCAACAATTTTTTTGGTTTCCTTATCAATTCGTTCTTCATCATTCTCATATAGACTGAGCTTCTGATTTTTACTATTAATCAATTCACTCAGTTTACTATTGGCCTTTGCCAGCTTTAAAATAACAGGTGCTTTGCCTTCTGCTTTTAATTGTTCATCACGAGTAATATCCTGCGTTTTTTTTATTTCACTGGTACGTTTTTTATCAACTTCTTTTCTTAACTCAAGCACCCGATTAGCAATTCGCTTTAGATTTAAACCGGTATAAATTTTCTTTTGTTTCAGTAATTTCAGACGTACCGGTAGACTCAATAACTGCTTATCCAGCATTCTTAGTTCACTGCGTAATGCCGCAATATGGGCATCAATAAGCCATTGATTTGCCCGTTTTAATTCACTGGAAGTACCTGATACCGGTTGATTTTTTTCCTCCAGCAGTAATTCCAGCTTGTGATTGGCATCAATTAACTGCTTACGGATATTTTCTGAACTGGACGATTCATGCTCCAGAGTCTGTTCCAGATCTGAAAACCGAGCATCTATTGCGGCAAGATTTGCAGATTCAGAATTTAGACGCTGTTCAAGATCAGCCAGACTGAGTTTTTTCAATTCGCCCGGTGCATAAAATACTTTAGTATTTTTTTTCTCTAAAGCCGCTATTTTCTTTTTAAAGATTTTTATTTCATCAGGCGATTTTTTTATGGCATTCTGGTACACCTTTATCTGTTGATTATAGGTTTTTAATGCATCCAGATTATCAAGTGTTCTGCTATACAGACTGAGTAAGGCATTTTTCGCCTCATCCCCCATAGCAGTGCTGTCTTTTACCTCATTAATTTTATCATTGACTTTCTTTTCACTAACCAGAGAAGCCGATACAGCGACGGAATCTGCACTATAAAGTGGCGTGGAGACAGTCCAGCAACAAATCAGCAGGAATAATAAAACAATATGATTTTTCATGATTAATGGCACAAATAAAATTAGAAGGTGAAATGAATATGAATTGTTTAATTCGCCAAATTCATTGCAGCCTGAAATTATACTATTGAGTTATTGCAAAAGATACTGGAGAGTCTGGCTCTGGGACGTGCTGATAATAGATATTTTATGCCCCAAAATACTTTAAAAGCACCCCGGCAGCCACTGCGGAACCAATAACACCAGCAACATTGGGCCCCATAGCATGCATTAACAGAAAATTATGCGGATTAGCTTCCAGACCGACCTTATTTGAAACTCTGGCAGCCATTGGTACCGCTGAAACGCCTGCAGAACCAATAAGAGGATTAATATTTTCCTTGCTAAAGCGATGCATGACTTTGGCCATTAAAACACCACAGGCAGTACCCACAGCAAAAGCAGCAATACCCAGAAACAGGATTTTCAGAGTGTCCCATTGTAAAAACTGACCTGCCTGCAATTTGGAACCTACTGCCAGTCCCAGAAAAATAGTCACCATATTAATTAATGAATTCTGGGTAGTATTGCTTAAGCGTTCCACCACGCCGCTTTCCCGCATCAAAGTTCCAAAGCAGAACATACCGAGCAGTGGTGCGGCTTCAGGAATGATCAACCCAACCAGTATCAGTAACAGTAATGGAAATAGAATTTTTTCTGTCTGTGACACCTCCCGCAGCTGAGTCATGGTTCTCGTACGCTCTTCCTCGGTGGTTAACAGGCGCATAATGGGGGGTTGTATCATAGGTACCAGAGCCATATACGAATAGGCCGCAACCGCAATAGCACCCAGCAAATGAGGGGCTAATTTACTGGTAATATAAATGGCGGTCGGGCCATCAGCCCCACCAATAATTGCAATCGAAGCAGCTTCTTCACCACTGAATCCCAGACTCAGAGCACCTGTCAGGGTGGCAAAAATTCCAAACTGCGCAGCTCCGCCAAGTAATAAGGTTTTAGGATTAGCCAGTAAAGGAGCAAAATCAGTCATGGCACCAACCCCCATAAATATCAGCAGAGGAAAAACCCCGCTTGCCAGACCAATGACATAAAAAAGATATAAAATACCATCGCTATAACTGTTCGCAGCCGCTAGTTGAGAGAGTTTATAAGCCTTACTCTCACTACTCTGGGCAGCATAAAATGCCTCTAAACATAAATTCTTCCGGCTGCAATATTGTGCAATAGATTCAGATAAAAGATTGCGCATTGCCCGTACCAGTTCAGCACTTTTAATACTTTTTTGCTGTTGAAAATTCTCTGGTAAATCATCAAACTGCAGTTTGTCAGCCTGTTCTGGCGTCAGCTGATTCTGCTCTGAATATTGCTCAAGCGTACGACTTTCATAGTGGGAGGCCTGATTAAAGGCCTGTAAAGCAGCAGGCTCTGCCAGACCAGCACTGGGAATATTGGATAATATGGCACCAAAACCAATAGGCAGTAACAGTAACGGTTCGAACTTCTTTCTTATTGCCAGAAACAGCAGCAGTAGACCGATAAGAATCATCAAAACCTGACCGGGGCTAATATTATATATTCCAGAGCCTTCCCAGAGACGGATTAAATTATCCATCAGACAGATGCATCCTTATAATTAATAAGTAACAGGGCATCACCAACGTTGACTTTATCTCCCTCAGAGATACAGATTTCCATTATCACACCGTCTTTTCCTGCACGTATTTCGGTTTCCATTTTCATGGCTTCAAGCACCAGAACAATATCACCGGCTTTAACCGTTTGCTCTTTAGTAACTGCGACCCTGACTATAGTACCGCTTAATGGCGCGGGTATCAGTTCACCGGCCGTTTTTTCAGTGCTATTAGATACATCTACCATAGCTGGTTTAATTTCAGAACGCCCTTCTGCCACTTCAACTACATAACTTTGACCTGATACTGTCACGGTATAAACACTGCTTTGACTTATAGCTGCTGTCTCTTTTTTAGCGGAAACTGTTTGCTCATCGGGTAGCACTGCTAGCTCCGGCTTTTTCTCAAAAGCATCAGGATCGCCACGGTGCTCCAGAAATTTCAACCCGACCTGAGGAAATAAGGCATATGTCAGTACATCATCCATAACATTGTTTGCCAGTTTAATTTGCCGCCCTTCGGCAATCTGTTTTAATTCCTGACTCAGTTTTTCTACTTCAGGTTGCAATTTATCCGCCGGACGACAGCTTATGGGCTGTTTACCGTCCAGAACCCGTTCCTGTAGTGTTTTATTAACTGCGGCTGGAGTGGCTCCATATTCACCCTTAAGTATACCTGCAGTTTCCCTGGTAATGGTTTTGTAGCGCTCTTTGGAAAGCACATTAAGCACAGCCTGGGTACCTACAATCTGAGAGGTAGGTGTTACCAGTGGAATATAGCCCAGATCTTTACGTACTTCCGGTATTTCCTGCAGTACCTGATCCAGTTTTTCTGCCGCGCCCTGTTCTCGAAGCTGATTTTCCATATTAGTTAGCATGCCACCAGGCACCTGGGCTACCAGAATCCTTGAATCAATACCTTTTAATGAACCTTCAAAATGGTGGTATTTTTTTCTAACCTCACGAAAATAAGCGGCTATTTTTTCCAGCTCTATTATGTCCAGTCCAGAGTCTTTAGTCTGTCCCTGTAATATGGCAACAATAGATTCTGTAGCAGGATGTCCATAAGTAGCACTCATGGAAGAAATCGCAGTATCTACATTATCGACACCGGCTTCAATGGCTTTAAGCAAAGTTGCTGTGGCTAGCCCGGTAGTAGCATGGCTGTGCAAATGTACGGGTATTTCAAGTTCTTTTTTTAGTTCAGAAACCAGTTTAAATGCAGTATAAGGTTTTAATAAACCGGCCATATCTTTTATACAGATAGAATGGGCCCCCATATCCTGCAGGCGCAGTGCCAGTTCCAGCCATAATTCAATGGTATGAACAGGGCTGGTCGTATAGGACATAGCCGCCTGGGCATGTTTACCCATGTTAATGACTGATTTAACTGCCGTAGTAAAATTTCCAGGGTCATTCATAGCATCAAATATCCGGAAAACATCCACGCCATTGACCGTAGCCCGCTCAACAAATTTCTTTACCAGATCATCAGCATAATGCCGGTAGCCCAGGATATTCTGAGCCCGAAATAACATCTGCTGAGGTGTATCAGGCATTACCTCCTTGATTTTTCTGATCCGTTCCCAGGGATCTTCACCCAGAAAACGAATACAGGCATCAAAGGTTGCGCCTCCCCAGGATTCTACTGACCAGTAACCAATACTATCAAGCTGCTCTGCAATTGGCAGCATATCATCCAGACGCATACGGGTGGCCAGAAGAGACTGGTGAGCATCTCTAAAGACCAGTTCGGTGATAGCCAATGGTTTTGCTTCTGACATATTAATCCCTGGTTCTGGAACGATGTTGATGAATTGCTGCTGACACAACCGCAGTTAATAACTCAGCAGGCATATCCTGCTTTGATGAGGCACTGGTTTGTTTTAATGATGAATCAATTGTCTGCTGTCCGGCCTTTTTAGCAGCAAAACGGGACTGATCAAACCATAATGCTAAACGGGACATAAAAGAGGTCACAAAAATAAGCACAACCAGAAACGAAAAAACAGTCCCCATACCCGTTAATGCCAGTTCCAGTCCTATATTCATACATTAACCCGTATAATACTCATATTAAAATTCCAATAAATCCAGTTCATGATAATATCCGTCTTCAGGCCAGAAGATATCGGTTTTATGTAGAGAGTTTTTTGAAGCCGAGTTAGCGGCTCTATTTAATTGAGTGTGTGAGGTTTTATTATTTTTAGAAAATAATTTTGTGATGAAAGTAAACAGAGCCATAAATAATTCAGGACATTAAACACCGCCACTATGAACCACTTCATAATAGATTTTTTCCAGTTCATTTTTGTGTTCAGTTTCTTCCTGAGCCAGAAAAGTAAAAACGTCTTTTAAAGGCCCTTCCGGTGCATTTTCTGCTAAGGCATGATATTGATCCATGGCCGCCTGTTCACGTCCCAGAGCATATTGCAAAATAGTTTGATCATCCGGATTATCGCCCAGATCAGGTAACTGAATACAGTCAGAAAAACGCTTATTACCGGGTGGCGTACTTATTTCCTGTTTAATCTGCTGCTCTACTGCCGGATCTTCGGCCAGTTTTTTAAACAGATCATAATGCGCCTGTTCTTCAATCACCAGCTCATCCACCAGAAAACGAATTCGTTTACTCACTTTAGGTGCCAGAGCAGCATAAAAATCCCTGGCTGTACGTTCAAATTGCGTAGCCACCTCAAGGATCTCCTGTAAGGTAGTACAGGAATTGAGTTTGTCTTTACCTGAAATTGAATCTGTCATATTTAAAACTCAGTTGTTAATAGAAATATCAGCGTTAAGCGTTAAGCGTTAAGCAAAAGATTAAAAGCACTCATTTCTCTTGTCAAACATATCCGCTCTTATCTTTTGCCTTTGCTCTGGCCTTTGCTCTGGCCTTTGCTCTGGCCTTTGCTCTGGCTCTTTCTGAACGCTCAGCGCTGAACGCTCAACGCTGCTCTAATACTCTCTGCCACCCGATGGCCATCCGCTACCGCATGTACCACATCCGGCCCATTAACACAGTCTCCCGCTGACCATAACCAGTCTACGGAAGTGGCTCCATCTTCTGCAACTTTCAAACGTCCGCGCTGCCATTCCAGTTGTTCGGTTAATTGTTCACCCAGCAATTCCATTTCTGCCATCTGACCAATAGCTTCAATAACCATTTCAACGTCATAAAGTTGTTCATCTGATGCATCATACTGAGGTGCAAAACGACCATCTGCATCAAATACAGACTCCACCCGCCAGGTTTTTAAACCCTTTATCTGTCCATTTTCCAGTACCACTTCCTGTGGTCCTCTGGAAGGAATAATAGTAATACCCTCTTCCAGTGCTTCTTTGATTTCCACATCATCCGCTGGAAAATTTTCCATCGCGTCAATTGCAGTAATGGTCATATTAACCTGATTATACTGCTGTTTCTGGTAGCGGGCCAGAGAGCGACCAATATCCATAGCCACATTTCCTCCGCCAATAACCACCGCGGAATGAGGCACTTTAAAATCCAGATCTTTAGTAACTTTCATGTCATCCCGGACACTGCCGATTCGTCTTAATAAATCAACAGCACTATGTACGTCTTCATGTTCAGAGCCAGGGATACGGGTTGAACGACCGGACTGCAGACCGATAGCCAGAATGACTGCATCATAATCTTTATGTAATTGTTGCATGCTGATGTCTTTACCAATACGGGTATTATACTGGATGTTAACGCCCATAGAGACAATCACATCCACATCTCTGTCCAGCATATCATCGGGCAGACGATAGTAAGGAATACCATAACGGGTCATACCACCAGCCTTGGCCAGAGCTTCATAAACCTGAACTTCATGCCCCTGTTTGACCAGATCAAATGCTGCCGTTAATCCAGCAGGACCGGCACCTATAATAGCTATCTTCTGACCGGTTTTCTGAGCTGTTTTTTTACGCCCTGCTATTTCCTTAATGCGTTCATGTGGAACAGCATCCATAGCATAACGTTTAAGCCAGCGTATGGCTATGGGTTCACTACCCTGAGGCAAACCGGTCTGATTCAGAGAACAGGCTGTTTCACAACGGTGTGTACAGACCCGTCCACAGACATGAGAGAAAGGATTAGTTTCATACATCCATTCAACGGCTTCTTCTACATTACCTTTCCAGATGGCCCGAATATATTCCGGCGCATGCATATGAGCTGGACAGGAATCATGACACATGCCGCATTGCACACAACGGGAAGCTTCAAGTATTGCCTGCTCGGGTGTAAAACCATCGACAATCTCATCAAAATTATCCACCCGCTCATCAGGTGTCATTTCTCCCATTGGCAAACGCTTTCGATCCAGCAGATCATTGGTCTCGGTTTTAGTCCAGCCTTTTTCTTCAAAGGTGCCGTGCATGCCTTTTTCCTGCGGCAGAACAAAATAGCTGTCCACTTCATCACCATCACAGGTATGCACATATTCACGGGATAATTCTATGGCACCCACCGGACAGATATCCACACATAAAGCACACCAGCAGCAGCGGCCATAATCGATAGCCGGACGTAAATTACGGATCCCGTTAGCGGGGTCTTCTTTTAAATGTGGGACTTTAATCATGGTAATGGCAGCATTATCACAAATTTTCTGACAGGTGCTACAGCCAATACATTTTTCCATATCATTGAGATGGAAACCGCGATAAATTTCTGACGCAGGCCTGGGGCCTAATGGTTCGGTAACCGGTTTACGTGCCAGGAATTGCAAATTTTTCAGTGGATTTAAAATACTGCCAATATCTTCATATTTTATTTTTTTCATTAGCGATCTACCTCAGGAGGACAGGCATCCAGAGAAAACATAATTTGTGCCACATCTTCTATTCTCTGACCAACTGACATATTTTCAAGAACCTGCACCGCATGCATGGAGGATGCCCCACGAACATGAACCCGATAAGGTTTATCTCCGCCATTAGACACAGTGTAATAGGCCAGTTCACCCTTGGAGGATTCCACCCGACAATAACTTTCACCTTTGGCCACATTCCAGGCCAGGGGGTTAGGTATAGGTGAACGTACCGGCCCCTTAACTGAGGGCAGGTGTTTAATGATCTGCCTCAGGATACGCACACTTTGAAACAGTTCATCACGACGCACCAGTATCCTGGCCAGACAGTCACCGGCTGATTGAGTTGGAATATCAAAATCCAGCTCATTATAAATAAGATAAGGATCATCACGACGCACATCAAAAGCCAGA
>JALSUJ010000339.1 GCA_027071355.1 Gammaproteobacteria bacterium
TTATAAGGCTGGTACCCTGCTACCAGAGTAAAAGGGGAATCCGTAATCTGTTTTTTAACCATGGTTTTGGCATCAGCCATGGAAATATCCGCCTGTTTTGCCAGTACAAAAGGTTTATAAATTTTTTTTTCGGCAGCCTGTACGGATAAAATACTTAAAATAAAGAAAGTGCTGAGCAAAATTGCTAGGGTTTGAAATGCCTTACGACTAAAAAACATAAAATCTACTCCGGCCTGACCAGGGGCTGTTGTTGTTATTGTTTATCTGGACAGCGCTATCCTGGGAGCAGGGTCTGTTTGCTGTCGGTGTCACTCGTTATAATTTAAAATAAGACGATAAATAATTTAATTATTATTATTAACAGCCATTTATAGATAAAAGGGCTAATCCTTATTATTAAAGTTATACACTATAATTTACCTTAAGATATAAAATATTCAAGCTATAAATGGTTCTTTTTCTGAAAAAATAGCTTTTTTTAACTATTATTTCTAAATTAATGGTATTTGCTCCGACTTTAATTTTAAAAGGTTTGCAATGGCTAATCTGGCAAAACAACACCAGTTTCTGGAACAACTTATTGAATATCAGATTCATGAGCAGCTAAATAGAGAACAGGCTGATCAGCTTTATCATAATATTGCTGATTTTCTTAGTGAGCCTGAAGCCTCAGATTATACTCTGGATACTATTGCCATACGTATTGTTAAATTAGGCGTGGACTATGAAGCCTATGTCTCTGCTCTGATATTTAAAAGCCTGCCCGATGAATTTACCAAACGGCAACTGGTCAAACTGGAAGATGAAATTTACACTTATATTGAAAAAGAGATTTACGGCAAAGGACTGGATAAGCGTCTGAGTGACAAACTGATCGAACAGGTCAGTAAAGATAAGCCGGAACTGAGTGCTGCTATGGTTAACAAAAAAGCTCTGGGCAACTGGGGCTGGTTATTACCTCATGCTTTGACTCAATTACTGATAGACCGGATTGTAGAGCTAATGGAACAGGCGAAAACAGAAGCTAACCGGGGTAACAGAAAAGGGCGTAAAATCCGGATAAAAAAAATGGACTAAAAGCCATGAACAGGAAAAATATCAAACAGCAGAGATTTATTCTTTATCAGATTTCTGCCTTTTATTATTTTTTTCAGCTTATGGCGTGGTTTTGTACTTCATAATGGGCATTGTTTTTCCCGTTCCTGTCAGAATATTCTGAATTAGGGTTAAAAATTCGATTGGCAAGGCATAAGTTCGTATGCTATCTGATATAATTCTGTGCAACTAACTGTCCTTATTAAAAAAAGAAGCTATATGATTAAAAAATGCCTGTTTCCTGCTGCGGGTTATGGTACCAGATTCCTGCCAGCTACCAAGTCCATGCCTAAAGAAATGCTACCGATTGTGAACAAACCACTGATTCAGTACGGTGTGGAAGAAGCTATGGCCGCTGGCCTGTCAGATATGGCTATTGTAACCGGTCGGGGTAAACGGGCCATGGAAGATCACTTTGATGTCAATTATGAACTGGAGCACCAGATTAAAGGCAGTGATAAAGAAAAGTATCTGGTAGGTATCCGCCATATTATGGACAACTGTACTTTTTCCTATACCCGACAAATTGAAATGAAAGGTCTGGGACATGCTATTTTAACCGGAGAAACCTTAATTGGTGATGAACCCTTTGCGGTACTGCTGGCGGACGATCTCTGTCTGGTTGAAGAGGATGACGGGGTATTAGCACAAATGGTCAGATTGTATAAGCAGTTCCGCTGCAGTATTGTGGCTATTGAAGAAGTACCTATGGATGAGGTGCATAAATATGGTGTGATCAGCGGAGAAATGATCCGTGATGATATTTATCAGATCAATACTCTGGTAGAAAAACCATCGACTGACGAAGCGCCCAGTAATCTGGCTATTATCGGTCGTTATATTCTGACACCGGATATTTTTGATATTTTAAGAAACACCACTCCTGGAGTCGGCGGGGAAATTCAAATTACCGATGCCTTAATGCAACAGGCGAAAGAAGGCTGTGTACTGGGCTATAAATTCAAAGGTAAACGCTTTGACTGCGGCAGTATAGAAGGCTTTGTAGAAGCTACGAATCACTGTTTTCAACTGTTGTAAGAGTAGGAAATTAGCGTTCAGAAAGAGCAAAAGCAATAAAGAGTGTAAGAATCCCTAACTCCTATCCCTTCTCTACTGTGTCATTTCACACATCTATTCATGGATAGTGGATATGTTTTATTATTAGATTAAAATTTAATAATGGAAAAACGTACTCTTTTGATGTCCATTTTGTCTGTTGTCTTAATTGTTGGCCTGGTCTCTGCTGGCTGGTATAAAAACCAGCAGGCAAAAACACATGAAGTTTTATTGCAGCTGGAAGCGGATCGCAGTTGTGATCTGCAGAAATCTAGCTGTACTCTTAAATGGTCAGAGGGGGCAGTCAGTCTGTCTATTACTCCCAGACCGATTCCCTTAGTTAAACCCATTAATATTTCAGTACAGTTAAAGACGCTTAAGGTTAAAGCGGTTGCGGTGGATTTTAAAGGGACGAGCATGAATATGGGGCCCAATAATGTCAAGCTGGTTAATGCTCATAATAACCGCTGGATCGGCACCGGGATGCTGCCGGTTTGTATCAGGAATCAGATGGAATGGCAGGCAGATGTTTATTTGCAGACCGATAAAGGCATTATAATAGCACCTTTTATCTTTGTTACGCATAAGCATTAATAATGAAAGTAATTATTCAGCGTATTTTGAACTCCGTAAAAGTATCAGCCAGTAGTGACTAATGAAAAAATTATTGCCCGTTATTATTATTGCCCTGCTGCTGACAGCACCGGTGTTTGCTGCTTCAGCAGCCAGTGATGTGGTCAGTGTGATAGACCCTCATGTCCGTGCTGTTCCTCCAGGGCAGAAAATCAGTGCTGTTTTTCTACAATTGGAAAATTCTTCAGATCAGCCGCACATGCTTGTGGCCGCAAGCAGTCCGGCAGCTGAGGTGGTTGAACTGCATTTTCATATACATGAAAACGGTATGATGAAAATGCGGCGTGTTATGGAGATCACTATTCCAGCCAGAGGTAAAACCGTTCTGCAGCCAGGCGGTCTGCATATTATGTTGATTAATCTTAAAGAAAACTTAAAATTAAACCAGCAGGTTTCTTTAACCCTGGAATTTGCTGATGGTAGTAACAAAACAATGACTGCGCCAGTAAGAAAAATTCTTCTGCCGGGCATGATGAAAAAATGACCCATTGAGTATAATACAACTCCCTTAAGTCATATGATAATCCGCTTTAAAATGAAGCCAAAGAAAACTTTTTTCCTCGCTACTTAGTTTTTTGAAGCTAGTTTTTTGAAGCTAGTTTTTTGAATCAGGTACTGAAGCCTATAGCTATAAAACCTCTCATCGTATTATTCTGATTGTTATCGGCGGTGTTTTCCGGACTCGCTACGGCGGTTTTTTTGGTAGCACAGGGACAGGATCCCGGATATTTTATGCCGGTTATTATTTTTGGATTAATAGGTCTGACAAGTCTGAACATTGGCCTGTCTGGAACAGAAAGTGCTTTGGCAAAAATCTGGGGTTCAAAATAAAGCGGTTACTTTGTGTTCTAAAAAATATGGTAGCGGAGGACGGACTCGAACCGTCACGCCCGAAGGCACGTGATTTTGAATCACGCGTGTCTACCAATTCCACCACACCGCCATATTTGACCCATTCGAACTGAATGAGAAGGTTTATTATAGGGAAATTTGTTTATCTGACAAGTTTTTTCTCTTAAGTCTCATATCAAGTGTGCTAGCCCCCCTGATATTTGTTAAAATATCCGGCTATGAAATTATCTGATTTTAATTTTAAATTGCCTGAAGAGCTGATAGCCCAATATCCCTTAAAAGAGCGCACTGACAGTCGCCTTTTATGCCTTGATGGGCAAACGGGAGAGTTACAGGATAAATACTTTATTACCCTGCCTGAACAGCTCAAGAGTGGAGACCTGCTGGTTTTTAACAATACCCGGGTGATCCCTGCACGGCTGTTTGGTCACAAGAGTACTGGCGGTAAAATAGAAGTACTGGTGGAACGAGTACTGGATGAACAGTCATTCCTGGCCCATATTCGTTCCAGTAAATCTCCTAAAGCGGGTGCTATACTAACTCTGGGCAGTGATAAGGGTGCCGGCTTTCAGGTGGTTATGCAGGCGCGTAAAGGCGATTTATTTCAATTACAGCTGATGGCCTCATCCGCAGCCGTGTTTGATGTCCTGGAACAGTATGGTCATATACCTCTGCCACCTTATGTAGAACGAGCTGATGAACAGGCTGATCAGCAACGTTACCAGACTGTTTATGCCAGAGAAAAAGGGGCCGTGGCTGCGCCTACCGCCGGGCTGCATTTTGATGAGAGACTGCTGGAGAAAATACGCAGTATGGGAGTTGATACGGCCTGGGTGACGCTGCATGTCGGTGCCGGTACTTTTCAACCAGTGCGAGTGGAAAATATCAGTGACCATAAAATGCATTCCGAATACGTGGATGTATCAGCACAGACAGTTGAGCAAATCAGACAGACTCAGGCTCGGGGCAGACGAGTTATTGCAGTGGGTACAACCGCTATGAGAAGTCTGGAAAGCGCGGCCAGCTTTGGTGACCATCCGGGGGAAATTGAAGAGTATCATAAGGATACGGATATTTTTATTTATCCCGGATATCAGTTTAAGGTCGTGGATGCTCTGGTGACGAATTTCCATCTGCCGGAAAGCACCCTGCTGATGCTGATCAGTGCTTTTGCCGGTCTGGAGCATGTCAGAAAAGCCTATCAGCATGCTATAAAAAAACAATACCGGTTTTTCAGCTATGGTGATGCCATGTTTATAAGCCCTCAGAAAATAACAATATCCACCCCAGAGGCTGTACTTGAATGATACAAGTTGAATTATGAAATTTGAATTAATAACTACCGATGGCGCAAGACGCCGGGGCCAGATCAGTTTTCCCAGAGGGTCCATACAGACGCCTGCTTTTATGCCGGTAGGCACGGCGGCGACAGTAAAGTCCATGACCCCTGAAGAGCTGGAATCCATTGGCGCAGAAATAATACTGGGCAATACCTTTCACCTGATGCTCAGACCGGGAATGGAAGTAATTGAAGTGCATAAAGGCTTACATAACTTTATGCACTGGCAAAAGCCAATTTTGACGGATTCCGGTGGTTTTCAGGTCTTCAGCCTGGGTGAATTGCGTAAAATTACTGAACAGGGGGTTACTTTTGCTTCGCCGGTGGATGGTCGCAAGGTATTTATGGGGCCGGAAGAGTCCATGCAGGTACAAAGAACTCTGGGCTCAGATATTGTGATGATTTTTGATGAATGCACGCCCTATCCAGCCACCGAGGAACAAGCACGTATCTCCATGGAGTTATCCCTGCGCTGGGCACAGCGCTCCAGAGATGAATTTAATAAACTGGCTCCTGATGAGCATGACAGCACTGCGCTATTTGGTATTATTCAGGGCGGTATGTATCCAGATTTGAGAGATGTTTCTCTGCAGGGTTTAACAGAAATCGACTTTGACGGCTATGCGATAGGTGGGCTGTCTGTGGGAGAGCCCAAACAGGAAATGATTAAAATCCTGGAACACACCACCCCTAAAATGCCTCAGGATAAACCGCGTTATTTAATGGGCGTAGGGCGACCGGAAGATATTGTGGAAGCAGTGCGCAGGGGGGTGGATATGTTTGACTGCGTTATGCCTACCCGCAATGCCAGGAACGGCCATTTATTTACTCATCAGGGTGTGGTAAAAATTCGTAATCAGAAACATCAGTTCGATACTCGTCCTCTGGATGAAACTTGTCAGTGTTATACCTGTCAAAATTATTCCCGCTCTTATTTGCGTCATCTGGATAAAACCAATGAGATGCTGGGATCGCGCTTAAATACCCTGCATAACCTGTATTATTATCAGGAGCTGATGAAGGGAATACGGGATGCTATAGAAACAGGGCGTTTTGATGAATTTGCACAGGAATTTTATGATAAACGGCAATGAGCCCCCTAAATCCCTTGATTTTGTGGCATAATAGCGCCACTTTAAGAGAGCTGATACTCCGGATTTTGAATGTCTGGGCAGTGAACAGAATTTTTAGTACTAATTTAAGGACATAAAATGAGTTTTTTTATTGAAGATGCATTCGCCGAAGGTGCAACAGCAGCCGGTGCGGCTCCAAATCTGATATCGCAGTTATTGGTATTTGGTGGTATTTTTGTTATTTTTTATCTGCTGTTTATTCGTCCGCAGAATAAAAAAATGAAAGAGCACCAGGCAATGGTTGATTCTCTGAAAAAAGGGGATGAAGTCGTGACCAATGGTGGTGTTCTGGGTAAGGTTGTGGGGCTGCATGACAGCTTTGTCACTATTGAAGTCTCCGATGAGGTTAAACTCAATATCCAGAGGGCATCAATTGCAACGATTCAGCCTAAAGGTACTATAAAAAGTATCAAGAATTAATTGCTGCTGGTATAAATACTGATAATATCCCGCTATAAATGCCTGAGCTGTTAAATTGACCGTTCAGGCTTTTTTGATTGATTTACAACTAAAATAAAGCTAAACAACATGCTTAATCATTATCCTCTTTGGAAATACATACTGATCATTATGATCGTGGTTGCCAGTGTTTTTTATGCACTGCCGAATATTTATGGTGAAGATCCTGCTCTGCAGGTGGCTTCGTCCTCCCGAAATGTCAAAATTACCCAGCAGACGCTGGCCCAGTTAAGCCAGCAATTTGAAAAAGAAGGTATTCATTATCGCAGTGCCAAATTTTCAAAAACCGGCCTGTTATTTCGTCTAAACAGTGAAGAAGAACAGCTGAAAGCTAAAAAAATAGCGGAAACCGTATTGGGTGATGGCTATGCTGTAGCCTTAAATCTGGCACCTGCAACCCCACAATGGCTGCTGGATATGAATGGCCAGCCCATGTATCTGGGGCTGGATTTACGCGGCGGTGTTTACTTCCTGATGCAGGTGGATATGGATGCCGCTATTATTAAATCCGTAAATACCTATGTCAGTGATTCCCGTACTCTTTTACGCAAAGCCAAAATACGTTATCTGGGTAGTAAGCGGGTTGATAATGATATTGTTATTCGTTTTAAAACTCCGGAATTACGTGATAAGGGATTTGATGTACTGCGTCGGGAAATGCGTGATTTAAGCTTTACTGAAAAAGACGAGGCAAATGCTTATCTTTTACGCGGCCGCTTAAGTAAAGCCAAATTAAAAGAACTGAAAATGTTTGCTCTTAAGCAGAACATAACTACCTTAAGAAAACGGATTGATGAAAAGTTTCATGGTCTGGTTGAACCTATTATTCAGCAGCAGGGTGAAGATCGAATCGTTATTCAGTTGCCCGGTATTCAGGATACTGCCGGTGCAAAAGATATTCTGGGGGCAACTGCTACCCTGGAATATCGCGCAGTTGATGAAGAACATACGGTAGCAGAAGCATTAAACGGCCATGTTCCAGCCGGATCTAAAATCTACTATACCCGTGAGCGCAAAGAAGGCAGCCGGGTTATTCCTGCGGTTCCGGTATTATTGAAAAAACGGGTTATTGTGACCGGTGAACACGTCACAAATGCACAGGCAGGTATCGACTCAAAGACTGGCGGCGCAAAGGTTAATGTCTCTCTGGATGGTTATGGCGGTAAACGCATGGGCGACTTTACCCGAGATAATATTGGTAAGCGTATGGCCGTTGTCTATCTGGAAACCAAACAGGAAACTGTACGTGATAAAAACGGCAATATCGTACGTGATAAGAATGGCAAACCCGAAGTTAAGCGGCATACCACTGAAGCAGTGATCAGTAATGCTGTTATTCGGGGACACTTCTCGAATCGTTTTGAAACCACGGGACTGGATAGTGTGCAGGAAGCCAATGATCTGTCCTTATTATTAAGAGCTGGTGCGCTGGCGGCCCCGGTGTATATTGTTGAAGAACGTACCATTGGTCCAAGTCTGGGTCAGGATAATATTGATAAAGGTTTTGAGTCCGTTATTATTGGTTTTATAGCAGTACTGGTGTTTATGGCTGTCTGGTATCGTAAGTTTGGTATGATTGCCAATCTGGCACTGGGCTTAAACCTGATTATTATTGTTGCGGTTCTGTCCTTATTACAGGCTACTCTGACATTGCCGGGTATTGCCGGTATTGTATTAACCGTCGGTATGGCGGTTGATGCCAATGTACTGATTTTTGAGCGCATACGCGAGGAATTACGCAATGGCAACTCACCTCAGAACAGTATTTAT
>JALSUJ010000340.1 GCA_027071355.1 Gammaproteobacteria bacterium
CATGATGCTTATTGTAAAGGATTCATACATTAGAAGAAAGTCAATGTACTTTATGTTGACGTTATAGCCTCTAATCATGGGTGGCTTTGAGTGAAACCAGACCGCCGGGATGAGATTGAATATAATCACTGATCTCCAGCAATACCAGATTGGCATTAACATCTGCCGCATTAAGACCGGAGCGATCAATAATCTGATCCACTGCCACAGGAGCAAAGCCAATGTTTTTAAGCAATTGCTGCTGAATTTTAGGTAGTAAGGGATCAATTTCCGGTATTTTTTGCTGTTCTGGAAGAGGCTGGATATTATCAGAAGTGCTGGACAGGCGTGAGGCCAGCATCAGACTGGACAGTTCTTCCAGGATATCCTCAGCGGTTTCTACCAGTTTAGCACCTGTTTTAATCAGCTGGTGGCAGCCTCTGGCCAGCGGGTTATGAATAGAACCGGGTATGGCAAATACTTCCCTGCCCTGTTCCAGTGCATTCCGGGCAGTAATTAAAGAGCCGCTTTTTAAGGCGGCCTCAACTACCAGAGTACCGACACTTAAACCGCTGATAATGCGGTTTCGCTGTGGGAAATTAGCTTTTAACGGGCCGGTTTCCAGAGGGTATTCAGAAACAATCGCACCTTGTTCAATGAGCTGCCAGGCCATCTTTTTATTACGTGCCGGATATATGCGGTTCAAACCGGTACCAGCAACGGCAATGCTTTCGCCCCCGGCAGCCAGGGCTCCCGCATGGCTTTGTGAATCGATACCCAATGCCATACCACTGGTGATCACCATCCCATTTTGAGCCAGATGATGGGCAAATTGCCAGGCTGTCTCACTACCGTCGATGCTGGGATTACGGCTGCCCACCATGGCCAGTTGAATAGTATTTAGTACTTCTGGCTGACCTTTAACAAATAACAGGGGCGGTGGTGAATGGATAAGTTTTAATAATTCAGGGTATTGGGGATCAGTAAGCTGTAAAATATAATTATTTTCCTGTTCTGCCCATTGCAGTGTTTGCTCGACGGTTTTCCAGTCCGGAGAGGCTGCGGCCTTTATTAATGCCTGATATTGTGCCTTTTTTAAGGTCAGCTCTTTTAGCGGTTCAGGATCTTCAAAAATTTTACTTATGGGACAGCCTAGATTATAGAGCTGGCTGAGTGCCTGAGGACCAATATGAGGAGCACAGTGTAGTGCCAGTAGATATGATAAATCATCCATGATTATTAAGTTGCAGTTATAAACAGGTATCTGTCATGGTATAACGCAGTCAGATAACAGATACCCGGGCAGTTTTTATTGTTCGTCATAGGGTGAGCGAATAATATCACTCACTTTCAGTGCAGTCTGGGCATCCATGACCAGAGCATAACTAAGATGCTTAAAGGGTCTGAATATCATCAGATTACCATTAATTTCATCAGGCAGTTTGATCTGGCTGTTATAATGCATTTTATCTTTGACCACAGGGCCTCTTTTATAGATATTAAACACATCGCCCACTTCCACACCATCGGCAAGACCCACATCTACAATAACCACATCCATGGCGCCAACCATTATGACTCCGGGTTGAATACCGCTGGTCAACACACCCACAATATTACCGGGGCGTTTTACCCGGGTAGGGTGCGGGATAAAGTTGGTGTTGACAATTTTATCCTTATTAACAGCTATTAAGCGATGTCCCTTAAGAATTTCAGCTTTGGATTTCTGGATATACAGGGTCGATGGGGTTCCATGACGTTCGAGGCTGGCATCACCAAGATAAACGGCTTCATAACCCAGAACTTTTCTTGGATTAGCCGGGTCTTTATAGGCTTTGCCTGCACGGTAGATGCCATAAGCATGATGTTTATCGTTTTTATCGATGCCCTTAACGTAAATTTTAGTGTCGGCACCGGCAGATAACAGTCCGCCGTTTATACCGACAATATAAGGTAGCTTACTGTATTCCTGATTGCTGATAATACGATTTTTGGTTAGATAAGGGGCAATAATATCAAGCGGAATGGTGGGTATGGCCTGTTCCAGTTCTTCAACCCGCGTGGAAGGACTCAGTTTCACCGTACGCTTACCACTGCGACGATGAGATAGATAGGGTTTACCATCAATATAAACCAGAGTTAAGACATCACCGGGATAAATCAGATGTGGATTTTCAATTTGCTGATTCATTTGCCAGATTTCAGGCCAGTACCAGGGTTTGGTTAAAAACTTAGCGGATATATCCCATAAAGTATCCCCCTTTACAACAGTATATTGCTGTGGATGTCCCGGTTTAAGCTCAATGTTCTCTGCCAGTGTAAGGGTACTTACCCCAAGCATAAGAACAAAGACAATGATGGACAGTAGTGTGTTATTGTTTTTCATATGAATCCCTAAATTCATTGGACACTTGTTAAGCGTAATAACCTGATAAGCAGGTTACCCTGTGATAAT
>JALSUJ010000341.1 GCA_027071355.1 Gammaproteobacteria bacterium
GAGTATATGTTCCCCATAAGGAAAATCTTTTGTTATTTTCATATTAAAACCTGACTCAGGCTCCATACCATGGTATTTTTCTGGTAAATCAATAAGCTTTGATTCATATAAAATATATGGAGATAGCACTAATTCGGGACGAATATTTTCAGGAACATCCAATAGTGAATAAAGAGAATAGTCCGGCCCACTTAATACCTGCCACTGAGCTCTGTTTGCATCACTTAAGAGATTTCTGCGTTTATTTTTTTCCAGCTTTCTGATATTAACCATACCCTGCGCATAAAAATATTGAAAATTAGCATTATGAAAATCCAGGCCTATACGTAATGACATTTTTTTTACCCCAAAGCTTCGGGATAGTAATATAGGAATACGGGCATAATTCGGATAAAAGAAATGATCACAATTAAGCGAAGGTGAACGCATACCCGCCCCGAGTTCAACATAATTAATGACTCGCTTAATGGTTCTAACCGGTCCATTGATATAACCAACAGGATAACCTGCCACCTCCTCTTCATTAAATTTAATCGTGCTGTTCAGGAAAAGAAAACCTACTCCTGCTTCGCCCCTGATTTTCAGTCGATCAATTAATTCATAACCATTTATACTGAGTTGATCAATTAAGGCAATATGTTTATCCGAATAAGAAATTTGATAGCTGTCTGATTTTATGTGCAGCGGTTTAGGGTGATAGTCCATATAACGTACAGAAGACAGCGGTGGTGGTGTCGAATTAAAGTACGCAATATAAACCCTGCCCAATGCCCTGTTTGATTCCGGTTGCAATACCTGTATCTGCTGAATAATAGTTGCCGACAGAAAGGCAAGTCTGGATGGTGCAGCCTGTTCTCCCAGATCCTTAGTTAAGAACACTAATTGATCATTATGATCAAATAATTGCTGACCTTTTGGATCTTCATCATCGTAAATTGGGCTGTGATTCTGGGTCACATCCCAAACCCAGTCCTGTTCTGAATTGCGTTGATCAATTTGAAATGGGATACTTGAAAGCTTATGATTTTTTAGTGAAAAAACTCTTATATTGGCTATGCTTTTACCTGTAAATTGCGCTAATTGCTGCCCCTCAATGATCACTGGAACAGCGATAGGCAATTGCACAGATTGACACCAGACAGTTTTAACAGACAGCAAACAAACAATACTTAATAATAAGACCAGGACCTTCATCACTTTTAAATCCGTTTCAGAGGTATTATATGTTCAGCCAAATAGCAAACACGCTATTTTGCGTTAGACGGATGTTGCCAGAGTTATTTATTTAATTGACGAATAGTGTCAAGAATAGCTTTATCATCCCAGTTTCTGCCGCCTATAGCCCGATAAACCAGCTTACCCTGAGGCGATATAACAAAAGTAGTAGGTAAACCTCTTATAGGCCAGCTTTCGGTAATTTCTCCGGATTTGTCCAGCAAGATAGTAAATGTGACAGGAAAGTCCCCTAAAAAGGTAAAAACAGTATCCTCGTCTTCTCCCACATTAATAGCCAGCATAACGATGTTTTCATCTTTTATCTGCTGCCAGGCACGTTCCATTGAGGGCATCTCTGCCCGACAGGGTGGACACCAGCTGGCCCAGAAATTGATAATTAAGGTTTTACCTTTATAGTCCGACAGTTTATGAACTTTGCCATCCATATCCTGCAGAGCAAAAGCCAGACCATCAGGTGATTTTTCAACCCGTGTTAAATCATCATAAGCAGAAACGCTATTGGCTATAATAAAGAGCACGCAAAATAGACAGCCGTAAAAAGCTCGAATCAAAAAGGTATTATTAAAAATAAACATTTACTTTATCCTGATAATTAAAGACCTAAACATCATCCGGGCACTGGATGTTTTTTATTACTATGGAATGTACTTCATTAGCACGTAACCATTTAAGCTGTAAGTCGAACGGCTGACCGGGTGGTAAACCAAAACTGATCATACCCCAATTGTAATCGCCTCCCGGCTCAAAGGTTTGCTGACTTGGAAATGTTGACCACCTAAAAGCAATTTGTGCGGACTTTTTAACTTTTTTATCTGTATTTTCAAGTGATTGCCACTCTTTAATCCAATCTTCTTTAAGTTTTACCTTTTGTTGTTTACCGTTTACAAACAAAATCCATTGAGATAAATCCAGGCTAACGGATCCACCCTCCTTTCCGGCCTGAGTATTTTTTGCAACGGTCTGGAAGACACAATGAGTGGCAATATCATTGGCCTGTTCGGTGGTAAATCCCCGCCCTAAAAAGAAGCCACGGGTTTGATCTGGCAGACGTTGAATAAACTTAAGCTCCAGCCCCGAGTCAATAATTCCCCAGGTTTTAAGCCCTGTATCAGCATTTTGTTCATTAATGAACGTACTGGAAGTAAAACCCGTAAGTGGCAGCAGACTGATACCTATAATAATAGAAGACTGTTTGAAGAATTTTGTAAATATCAAGGTTTCAATACCTTTGTTCTTTTTATAAATTTTTTGTAGATAAAAAAGGGTGTAAAACACAGGCTCGCATATTTTACCGCTTAAGGCAAATATACAAACCTGAGTTTTACACCCTTTAAGAGTAAGCCCTGACTTTACAGAGGCTTACAGCTTACTAAGCGGTTAAATCCAGCAGCATTTTGTTCATGCGACTAACAAAGGTAGCCGGATCATCCAGTTGTCCACCTTCACTGAGTAAGGCCTGTTCAAACAGTAATTTGGCCCAGTCATCAAAACGATCACCCTGATCTTCTGTTTTGAGACGTTTAACCAGTGGATGTTCAGGGTTAAGCTCCAGTATAGGCTTATGCCCCATTACATCCTGCCCTGCCTGTTTTAACAGTCTTTCCAGATTAGCACTCATATCATGCTCTCCGGTTACCAGACAGGATGGGGAGTCAGTCAGACGATGAGTAATTCTAACTTCTTTAACATCATCACCCAGAGAACCGGCTACCTTGTCTATAAAGTCCTTATATTCTTCCTGAACTTTTTCCTGTTCCTTCTTCTCTTCTTCATCTTCCAGCTCACCCAGATCAAGCTCACCCCGAGCAACAGATTGCAGAGCCTTACCTTCATATTCAGGTAAGGAAGACATCAGGAACTCATCAACTCGATCAGACAGCAGCAGAACTTCCAGGCCCTTCTTACGGAATACTTCCAGATGCGGACTATGTTGCGCTGCAGCAAAACTATCGGCTGTTATATAATAGATTACGTTCTGACCTTCTTGCATACGGCTAATATAATCATCCAGAGAAACTTCCTGTTCCTCTTTATCATCATGAGTACTGGAAAAACGTAATAATTTGGCAATTTTTTCCCGATTAGCAAAATCCTCTCCAGGACCTTCTTTCATAACCCGGCCAAACTCTTTCCAGAAGGTTTTATAGTCATCAGGCTGATTATTGGCAATTTTCTGCAATAAGCCCAGTACTTTTTTAACCGAACCGGAACGAATACTATCCAGTACTTTTGAATTTTGCAGAATTTCACGGGATACATTCAAAGGCAGATCGTTGGAATCAATAATACCCTTAACAAAACGCAGATAATTAGGCATCAGTTTTTCTGTTTCGTCCATAATAAAGACCCGACGAACATATAACTTAATGCCATGTTGACGCTCGCGATCCCATAAATCAAACGGTGCGCGCTTTGGAATAAACAATAAGGAAGTATATTCATACTTACCTTCTACCTGATTATGGGTATAAGCCAGCGGTTCTTCAAAGTCATGACCTACATGCTTATAAAATTCAGCGTATTCTTCTTCAGAAATATCATTTTTGGGACGGGTCCACAAAGCAGAGGCATTATTGACCTTTTCAAATTCAATTACCGCTTCCTTATCCTTGTCTTCATCCTTATCATCTTCTTCAGATGATGTCTCTTCCTTAAGCATTTCAATAGGCACGGTAATATGATCAGAATATTTACGAATAATATTTCTTAAACGGAAGCCATCCAGTAAATCCTCCTCATCATCTTTTAAATGCAGGGTTATTTCTGTACCACGAGCAGGCTTTTCAACGGTTTCAATGCTGAACTGACCTTCTCCTGCAGATTCCCAGAGAACCCCCTGGTCAGATGCTGCACCGGCACGACGGGTTTTTAGGGTAACCTTGTCTGCCACAATAAATGAGGAGTAGAAGCCAACCCCGAACTGACCAATTGCATTGGCATCTTTTTTCTGATCCCCGGTTAAAGATTCCAGAAACTGGCGAGTACCAGATTTAGCAATAGTGCCAATATTTTCAACCACTTCGTCACGAGACATACCAATACCATTATCAGAAATGGTGATGGTTTTAGCGTCTTTATCATAAGTGACTACAATTTTCAGGTTGGTATCACCCTCATATAGTTTACTTTCGCTAATGGCCTCAAAACGTAATTTATCAATCGCATCGGAGGCATTAGAAATCAGCTCTCTTAAAAAGATTTCTTTATTACTATATAGTGAGTGGATCATTAACTTAAGTAATTGATTCACTTCTGTTTGAAAGCCTAGTGTTTCCTTATGTGCTTCAACACTCATGCAGTTTTCCTCTTTGAATTAGGTCTGAATAATTTGCTTTTTTGTGTTTTTGTACAAACGGTAGTTCTGGCTAAACAATACCGGATGAACAATAACTGTAATAATGCTAGAAAAAGTGGGGATAAGATTGCCAGTTTCAAGGGTAGGATTGATTTTTTTCAGTCATTAATCGAATAGTTTTGTGGGATCGGTTATTATACCCCTAAATTTTATGCCCTTTTAATACAAGGATTTAGTTATGTCTCTAATCACTGTCGAAACTACCCCTTATACTGATCAAAAGCCTGGCACTTCCGGTTTACGTAAAAAAGTCACGCATTTTCAGCAGACTCATTATCTGGAAAATTTTGTACAGGCCATTTTTGACTCTATTGGGGATTATAAAGGTAAGACTCTGGTTGTAGGTGGCGATGGTCGTTTCTATAATCTGGAAGCCATCCAGATTATCCTTAAAATGGCCGCAGCTAATGGATTTGGCAAGGTTATGGTGGGTCAAAACGGGATATTATCCACACCAGCCGCCTCAGTTTTGATACGAAAATATCAGTCTTTTGGAGGCATTATACTGTCTGCCAGTCATAATCCAGGCGGCCCGGATGAAGATTTTGGCATTAAATATAATACCGCTAACGGCGGCCCGGCAGCGGAAAAAATTACCGATGCTATATATGCCCACAGTCAGCAAATTGAGCAGTACCATACTCTTAAAGACAGTGTAGACATTGATCTGACCCAGCCCGGCAGTGTTACTTTAGAAGGCATGCAGATAGAAGTCATTAACTCTGTATCAGATTACGCTCAGTTAATGTCTGAATTATTTGATTTTGATGCCATTAAAAAAATGTTTTCCAGTGGTTTTAGTCTTTGCTTTGATGCCATGCACGCCGTCACTGGCCCCTATGCCATAGAAATACTTGAACATCGGCTGGGTGCAGCCAGCGGCTCCGTTATTAATGGTATTCCTAAAATGGATTTCGGGGGTGGTCATCCGGATCCTAATCTGGTTCATGCCCATGAACTAGCAGAACGGATGTTTTTGGATAATGCCCCGGACTTTGGAGCCGCCTCAGATGGGGACGGTGATCGAAATATGATTCTAGGAAAAAACATTTTTGTTACTCCCAGCGACAGTCTGGCAATTATTACTGCGAATGCAGATAAGATCCCCTCATATAAAGGTAAAATTCTGGGTGTTGCTCGCTCCATGCCTACCAGCCAGGCTGCTGATAAGGTAGCTGAAAAGCTGGCTCTGGAATGCTATGAAACCCCTACCGGCTGGAAGTTTTTCGGTAATCTTATGGATGCCGATAAAGTCACCCTGTGCGGTGAAGAAAGCTTTGGTACCGGCTCCAGTCATATTCGTGAAAAAGACGGGCTTTGGGCTGTGTTATTCTGGCTGAACATTCTGGCTGCAAGAAAACAGTCTGTACAGCAAATTGTACAGGAGCACTGGCAGGAATATGGTCGTAATTATTATTCTCGACATGATTATGAAGCGGTGGATTCTGCGGCGGCTAATCAGTTAATGGCTATATTACGAGAAAAAGTAACAACTCTTAGCGGGACTCAAATGGGGTCATTAACCGTCAGTTATAGTGATGATTTCTGCTATACCGATCCCGTTGATCAAAGTGTCAGTGAACATCAGGGAATTCGTATCGGCTTTACTGATGGTTCCCGTATGGTGTTCAGGCTTTCCGGAACCGGTACCTCCGGTGCCACCATTCGTATTTATTATGAATATTATGAAACTGACCCCGATAAAATGTCTCAGGATACTCAGCAGGCTCTGGATAATATTATCCGGCTATCTCTTGAAGTCAGTCAGCTTAAAGAACTGACCGGACGGACCGAACCTACCGTTATTACTTAACAGACACAGCGTTTATATTATGTTTACAGGTATAGTACAGGGCACAGCCCCGCTGACAGAGATTATTGAGAAAAAAAATTTTCGAACTCATATCATTGAACTGGATGATTCCCTTGTCAGCGGCATAACGACAGGCGCTTCTGTAGCCCATAATGGCTGCTGTCTAACAGTAACTGCTATTGATGGCAATAAACTGGCTTTTGATCTGATGCAGGAAACGTTGCAGGTGACCAATCTGGGTGAGTTGCAGATTGGGGACCGAATTAATATTGAACGCGCTGCCCGCTTTGGTGATGAAATTGGTGGACATCAGATGTCCGGCCATATTTTATTTACCGCTAATGTCCATGAAGTGATTCATAGTGATAATAACTGCCGGATCTGGTTTAGCATTCCAGAGCAATACCAGCGTTTTATTTTTAGCAAAGGTTATATTGGTATTGATGGTATCAGCCTGACCATAGGTGAGGTTAACAATAACCGGTTTAATGTCAATTTGATCCCGGAAACCTTATCACGAACAAATATTGGCACTCGTAAACCCGGTGACCGTATCAATATAGAAATTGATCCACAGACTCAGGCTATAGTGGAAACCGTTGAACGGATTATGTCAGCAAAAAAATAATCTATCCGCAAGATTATTATCTGAGCAATATTTTACCCTCCCACCCTTTTGAAGAGCAATTTATTGCTCATCAAATTTTAAGTGTTTAAGCTTAATTATTTAATAAAAAACTATCTTATTGATTTATCAACATTATTTATTTCTGGCATGAGTATTGCTCTTATATGGGAGTATACAGAATAATCTGCATACATTTTTATTAATTTGTTTTATAAGGACATAAATATGCCAACTCCCGCGTATATGACTATTGAAGGTGAACTTCAGGGTTTACTAACTGCCGGTACTTTTACAGAAGAAAGTGTCGGTAATGTTTATCAGGAAGGACATGAAGATCAAATTTTAGTTGAAGCATTTAACCATAATATTACATTACCCCGTGATCCACAGAGTGGGCAACCCTCAGGACAGCGTGTTCATGGTCCAGTCCAGATCACTAAAGTTTTTGATAAATCATCACCACTACTTTATTCTGCCTTAACCAGTGGTGAGCGTATGAAAAAATGTAAAATAGACTGGTATCGTACATCTTCCACAGGAACACAGGAGCATTACTTCTCTATTGAATTAGAAGATGCAATTATCGTTGATATTAAAGCGAATATGCCCAATTGCCAGGATCCAGGACAGGCACACTTTACTCATCTTGAGGATATTTCATTAACTTATCGAAAAATCACCTGGACTCACGAGGTGTCAGGTACTTCAGGACATGATGATTGGAGAGTATTAAAAGCCTAGTTACAAAATAAGTAAGAACTGTAAATTAAATAAATAATTTACAGTTCTTACTCTACGAAAAATATAATACTGATACTGAGGAATGCTAAAAATATGACTAAATTTAAAGGACTAATTCTCATAACATTATTTTTTTCTTACTCTTCTTTTGCTTCTAAAGTAGAAAATATTGCATTAGAAAAAAAAGATTATGGTGATATTATTGAATTTAGGACAGGTTCTAGTGGTTCTCTTGAAATTCCACTTTCATTTTTGTCTGGAACAAAAGTAAGCTCTATTGGCGGTTTAGTCTTTTTATTAAAAAACAAAGCCTCCTTTTCAGTTGAAACAGTAACAGCTAGAAGTACGGGGTTTGACAATGTTGATATGAGTACATGGCCAGAGTATTTATTAGGATTAAAAACTAATGGTAAAGAGCCTAAAGGTTTCATTGATGATTTGCTTTTATCAAAAAAAACTGTAATTGATCAAAATATATCACCAATAAATATAAAAAAATTTACAACAAAATAAGGTATTAGTTATTCACTTGGGGAGAAGGTAGAAGTATATCAATTAT
>JALSUJ010000342.1 GCA_027071355.1 Gammaproteobacteria bacterium
ATTATCATATCACTAATATTTCAAGTTATCATATATGATAGTTTTTATATTATTTTATCATATATGATAAATATAGGTATTATATCTATCGGTAGGGATTTTTATAACGGATAGCTTCACTGCGGACTCAGGGGCTAGTAATAATGATTCGATTATTGGCGGTAAAATATTTTTTGAGTACCTGCTGGATTTGTTCAGGGGTAACGGCTTTAATACGCTCAATATATTGCGCATCTATCGACCAGGGAATATCTATGACTTCAGCCTGACCAATAATCTTTGCCTGAATATAGCTTGAGTCCTGTTCAAAGATTTCTGCTGCAATCATCTGGTTTTTTACTTTCTGCAACTCGCTCTGACTAATGGGGTGTTTTTTTATTACTTCCAGTTCCTGTACAAGCGCATTTTCAAGCTGCTGCATGCTTACTCCATGCAAAGGTATGGCTTCGATAATAAACAAACTATCATAGCGGGTCATCAGGGTATAGCGAATACTCAGATCCTGTGCCTGCTGCTTATCCCATATCAGTGCATCCGTTAAACGGGAATGTACTCCGCTGTCCAGCCAGCCTGCCAGAACTTCCAGAGCATAGGCATCCTGAACCGGAACAGCGGTTTTAATAGAAGGCACTCTAAAAGCCATTAATAATTTACCCGTATGAAATGTACCGGGTATGCTGGAGTGGATTTCTGCCAGAGCAGATTCTGAGGTACTGGTTTTAAACGGCACCGAACGTTTTTTTTTAATTATAGAAAAATAGTCACTGGCCCATTTAAATACATCCGATGTTTTAACATCACCTGTCACCACTAATATGGCATTATCCGGGGTATAGTATTGTTGATGCCATTGTTTTATCTGGGCCAGTGACAGTTGCTGTATATCTTTTATATTACCAATGATGGGATATTGATAACCACTGTGCTGAAAGGCCAGTTTATACAGCCGGTCATTAAGTGAGTAAAATGGATCTTTACTCAGCTGAGAATTGATTTCTTCCTGAATAATTTTTTTCTCAATCTTCAAACTTGCTTCATTAGCAAAAAGGCCCTGCATACGTTGTGCTTCCAGGTGAATTACCCACTCCAGATAAGCCTTATTGAGAATATAATAATAAAAAGTATAGTCCCGTTGAGTATAGGCATTTCGGCGTGCTCCCACTCGGGTTAATTGCCGAAAATCTTCTGCCAGCAGCGGATTGTTATAGCTTTTAAACATCATATGTTCAAGCAGATGACTTATGCCCCGTTTCCCTGGAGATTCATCTGCAGAACCGACTTTATACCAGATTTGAACGACCGCAACCGGAGCACGATGATCGGGTTTGACGATAACTTTCAGACCATTATCAAGAATAAAAGATTCAATACCCTGTCCTGTTACTGCTGAGGACATAAAAAAAAGCAGCAGGAAAAAACATATCAACCGGTAGGGCATAGAGGCTTGTCCTTTTTAATCTATTTTTTTAGCGATAAACCAGGACTCATCCCCATAGTGAAAATATAATTGCCCTTCCAGCATGGTGGCGGATTTTAACTGTGCATGTCCGCGACCACACACTGGCTCAAGATCATTCACGCCCTGAAAGGAGAATTCCACAAAAGCTTTATTGTGTACGCTTTTATAGCGACAATCCAGTTCCACATTGACTGCGCCAAAAACAATCCGGCCATCTTCATGGCCTTCAAAATTTACCCGTCCCGGCTCTACCATATCCACATAATCCTGTCCCCAGAGTTCCATTTCTATAATTTTCCAGTTACCGGTAAATTCTTTCATGAGCAATTATCCTGTCTATTTAATTTTCCATCAGGACATAACCCTAAAAGGGCATGGGATACTGACGTAATACTGAGTTGATATCATTAAGCACCTCATCGGCAAGGCTGATGTTAAAGGCATTGATATTTTCCTGTAACTGCTCAGGACTCGTGGCTCCAATAATAGTAGATGTGACCCCGTCAACACCAGCACACCAGGCCAGAGCCATTTGAACAGGGCTAAGCTGATATTTTCGAGCCACCTCCAGATAAGCTTTGACGGCATTATTGACTGACTCTGTATCACGAAATAAACCATTGCGCTGAGTCGCTGCCCAGCGACTATTCTGAGGACGAACACCATCAATATATTTACCACTGAGCACACCACCTCCTAGAGGAGACCAGGGAAGATAGGCAATATTTTCATGCACACAGTTTTCCAGCAGATATGGCCAGTCTTTGGTATGCAGCAGGCTGAATTCATTTTGTATAGAAACCAGTCGGGGTAAATTATGCGTTTCACTGAGCCTGAGGTATTCATTAATACCCCAGGGGGTGTCATCTGACAGGCCAAAATAACGAATTTTACCGGCTTTAATACAACGGTCTATTGCCTGCAGGATATCCAGCATTTGTCTGGAATGCTGTTCACTGTCTAGCGCAGAAAA
>JALSUJ010000343.1 GCA_027071355.1 Gammaproteobacteria bacterium
TGTGGAAGAAATTAATAGTCTTATAAAGTGTAAGAATTACACACAAGCATTTCTTACGCAGTGGATGGCTGTAGAAAAATCCGCAAAAAATATCGCTAAAACAGGTGTTTTATGTGTTTGGTGTGAAAAGGCATTTGAGTCATTACACAAGGCATTGGGCGATGTTGGGTATACCCAACTAAAACTGGAATCAAAATTATTTGATACCTTATACACAAGGTATTCAGAATCCCGTTCGTCAGGGTTTGATACTCTTAATGTAGAAAACGTGAAGAGTTCGCTAAATAATTTAAAGATTGATTATGATCTTCATAAAATAACTGTATTACTTTCCTCAAAACCGGATAAAGATTCGGCTAAAAAAAATTGGCCAAATCATAAGAAGCAAACAATTAGAAATATAAGAAATAAAATAATTCATGGAGATGGCAGAATTACGAGTGATGAATATAGTATGTACCTACCATATTTTGAAAATTACTTTTCTATCATTGTTGACTTGAAAGAACAGATTGATTCGGTAACAACGAAAGAGAAAATTAAAAAATGAATCAACCTATCCATCAAATCTTAAAACAACCCGAAAGCAAACAGCTCGAATTCAAGCAGGATTTATCATCACCTAAGCCTGTTATGAAAACACTGGTTGCTTTCGCCAATACAGCAGGTGGTCGTTTAATTATTGGTGTGAGTGACAGCGGTGAAATAAAAGGCGTTGAAAATCCATTGGATGAAGAGGAGCGTCTTGCCAGTTTGATTGCTGATTCTATTACACCACGTCTGGTGCCCAATATTGAACTGGTTACTGTTGAAGGTAAAACGCTGCTGATTGTTGAGGTGTTTCTAAGTAATACCCGGCCTCATTGGTTGAAGTCACTCGACCCTGAAAATGGTACTTTTGTTCGTCTTGGCTCAACTAATCGGCAGGCAGACAGTGCCCTGATTGCAGATTTACATCGTTCAGTTGAGGGTGTTTCTTATGATCAAATGCCAATGCCAGAGTTAAGTATTGATGATCTGGATATTGAGGCAGCACAAACAGTTTTTGCAGATAAAAGAGAATTGAATGAACAGACGCTGATTACATTAAAGTTGTTAACACCTTATCAGGGTAAGCTGGTGCCAACTAAAGGTGCTGTTTTATTGTTTGGAAAACAACGCACTTTTTATTTTGATGATGCCTGGATTCAATGCGGCCGTTTTATTGGCACAGATAAAACAGACGTCTTTGATCATATTGAGCTTTACGATCATCTACCTCAGGCTGTTGAAAGCATTATGTTGTTTCTTAAAAAGCATGCGATGCGAGGAGCAGATTTTTCTGAAATTCGTCGTAAGGATGTCTGGAGTATTCCACTAAAGATTCTTCGTGAAGTGGTGATTAATGCGCTGGTGCATGCTGATTACTCACATAAAGGCACGCCTTTTCGTATTGCCTTTTACGATGATCGTATTGAAGTGGAAAGCCCCGGTATTTTGTTGCCAGGTATGACCATTGAGGAAATGAAACAGGGTGTTTCACAGCTGCGCAACCCGGTTATCGCCCGTGTATTCAGGGAGCTGGATTTAATTGAGCAATGGGGAAGCGGTATTCCTGGTATTTTCCATGAGGCCAGTAAGCTCGACCTGCCTGAACCTGAAATTATTGAAATTGGCATGCGGGTCAGGTTTATTGTGCCCCTCAAGCAGGCTATTCCTCTGATAAGCCGTGGTACTCCGCTTGATTCTGGAGAGCAGTCAGGGGTAGAGTTAACAGATAGCGAGCAAGTAACCCAGCAAGTAACCCAGCAAGTAACCCAGCAAGTAGATCGGTTGCTGAAGGTGATGACAGGTGAGATGAGCCGTGCTGAGTTAATGGCAGCGATTAAACTAAAAGATCGGGTCAGTTTCTCCAGAAATTATCTGGAGCCTGCATTAAAAGCAAAATTCATTGAAATGACTCAACCTGATTCACCTAAAAGCCCAACACAGAAGTACCGACTGTCAGCTAAAGGTGAGTTGTTAACCGGGGAAAGAGGAAAGCGGTAATGCAACTAGAGCAACTAATTCAGGGCATAGAAGCAAAATTTGAGCAAAGCCGTCTGGTATTCTGGTATGACCCTGAAGAGAGTTTTCATGAGGAGCTTCCTCAATTAATGGTGGATGGTGTTGCTGTTATTGATATGAGCCAGGAGTCTGCGTTGGAGATTAAGAAGCGCATAGAACTGGATCAGATGGATCAGAAGTTTTTACTTTATTTTCCGCAGGCGGAGCCTGAACCTGAACATGACTGGATGCTGGATGTGCGTTTATACAGCGAACAATTTTTTGCCGACCATAGTTCGATGTTACTGAATGAACTGGGTATTGGCACCATGTCATTGCGTGCACATATTCGACAACGGCAAAGTTTTTTTGCCAGTAAGCAGCGCCTTGCCGGCTTAAAAAAATGGATAACTGAAAATGAAGATGAGCAATCACTAGACCGTAAAATGATTGCTGTTGCGGTTAAAGCCGACTCTGCTTCTATTGGTGATATTTTATTAAGCTTGCTTCGGCAGTACGCAGATGTTCTGGTCTCTAACGCTTCTGGGTCAGAAATGCCGTTAATGAATCAGCTGCATAAATTTAATTTGCAAACTGCTTTCTGGGCGCTTCTGGCCGAAAGTTATGCTTATGATGTTGCAGAGCCAACCTTCGCTGACTTTGTGCTTAAGCTCTTTTGCACTGATTTGTGGAGTCAGGTTGAGGCGGCTGATAGAGACTGGCTGTTAAATAATGTATTGAAAACTGCATCTGGTCGTGCAACGGCTCTGGCATTTATGGTGAGCTGGCGAGATAGCCGCAATTTCAGTCGCTATTATGGGGATATTTCGCAGGTGTTAGGACAACAGCTGGAAGTGGGCAGTCAATGTGCTCACTATCAAGCTGAGCAGCTCGCTGAGTGCGAAACCTTTGAGTCGATTGAGCAGATTATTATTCGAAGTCTGGTGAGTGATTTGCTGGATAGTAGTAAGACGCATGATCGAGTGATTTTTGAGCAGATTATCTCGCATCGTCTGGCCAGCCATTGGAGTCACCCAACGACTAAAAATGGCAAACAATACACAGCTATTTATAAAGCGATTCGCCATGCTGAATTGCTGATGTATTTAAGGACGCAATATCTGGATGGTTTTCACTATGACAGTACTGAGATCATGTATAAGGCTTATACCACTGAGCTTTACCAGTTTGAGCAAAGCTACCGTCTGTTTAATGAATATGTTCATGCCATATTAAGCAAGGGTGCAGATATTCTGCGTACGCTGGATGAGGAGGTGGAAAACCTGTACACCCATTGGTATCTCTACGAGCTAGGGTTGGCCTGGGACAGGCATCTTGCGCAGGAAAACCGTCTGGAAAACTGGAGTCTGCCGGATGTGCCTCATCAGCTTGAATTTTATTCGCACTGGGTTCGCAGGCGTATTGCAGGAAAGCAGACTAAACGTGTTTTTGTCATTATTTCTGATGCCTTGCGTTATGAAATTGCTCATGAGCTTACTCACAGTATTAATGGAGAAAAGCGCTTTAAGGCCGAGCTCAATAGCCAGCTGGGTGTATTGCCAAGTTATACACAGCTGGGTATGGCTGCATTATTACCGCATAAGACTCTGTCGTACAAACCTGCTGATTCAGGAAAAAATACGGGTGCAGTGGTATTTGTGGATGGGCAGTCTTCTCAGGGGCTGGATAATCGTAATGCTATTTTGCAACAGGTAAATGGCATGGCGGTTAGCTTCAGAGTGATGATGAGCTGGAGTAATCAGGAGGGTCGAGATGCAGTGCGTGATGCTGAGGTGGTATATATCTATCACGATACGATTGATGCCATAGGTGACAAACTGGCGACAGAAGAAAAAACCTTTGAGGCTTGTCGTACCGCTATCGAAGAGCTCAAAGATCTGGTTGGGCGTATCATTAACCGGCTCAATGGTAGCCATGTATTGCTGACCGCTGATCATGGCTTTCTTTTCCAGCAAAAGGCCTTGATTGAAGCAGATAAAACATCATTAAAATCAAAGCCTACTGGTACGATAGAAGCAAAAAAGCGTTATATCCTGGGAGAACGACTGCCTTCTGATGAGTCATACTGGAAAGGTCGAATTGTCGATACTGCCAATGGTGAGGGTGAAACAGAATTCCTCTTGCCCAAAGGTGCTCAACGGTTTCATTTTATTGGTGGTGCCCGATTTGTGCATGGCGGCGCAATGTTGCAGGAAATTTGTGTGCCGGTGGTACAGATTTCTGCGCTACGAGGCGCAAACATTGCTCTACATGAAAAGAAACCTGTTGGTGTTGTGGTTGCGATACAACCTATCAAGATTGTAAACAATGTTGATAAAATTCGTTTTATTCAAAGTGACCCGGTTGGTGAGCGTTTTGTTGCACGTCAGCTGGATATTGTGATCGTGGATAGTGATAGCAATGAGGTTTCGAGTCGCGAGACAATAAATTTTGATAGTACTAGTAAAAATATGGATGAGCGAAGTCGTGAAGCTCGCCTGAAACTAATTGGCTCCGATTTTAATCGCAATGCAGCTTATACACTGGTGCTTGAGAATACCGATACCAGAACTCGATATAACCAGTATGCCGTAACCATTGATCTTGCATTCCAGGATGATTTTTTTTAATGGGTTACACTAAGAACAATTAATTTGAAAAAGGCCTAAATAATAGGATGGCTCAGATATGACAGAAAACCAGATAAATGAACAAGAACAGAATGAAAGTGTTGATCTGGATAGTTTACTGAATCAGTATTTTAAAGGCAGGGTTGTCCGCAAGGATTTGACCAAGCAGCTAAAAGAAGGCGCTAATGTGCCAGTGTATGTGCTTGAATATTTACTGGGTATGTATTGTGCATCGGATGATGATGAAGTTGTGAGTGATGGCCTCAATAATGTGAAGAAAATACTGGCTAAAAATTATGTTCGCCCTGATGAAGCAGAAAAAGTTAAATCACTCATTCGCGAACGTGGGTCATTCAAGGTTATTGATAAGGTTGGCGTTAAACTTAACCAGAAGAAGGATGTTTATGAAGCAGTGCTTTCTAATCTGGGTATTAAGGATGCACTTGTGCCAAGCAAAATTGTTAAGGAAAATGAAAAGTTACTGACAGGAGGTATTTGGTGCATTATCACAGTTCAGTATTTTTTTGAGGAAGGTCAGAAAACATCACCTTTTTCAATTCAATCGTTAAAGCCCATTCAGTTACCTTCTATGAATATGGGTGAAATATTTACCAGTCGAGCCAACTTTTCAACTGATCAATGGATCGATATTTTACTTCGATCCATAGGAATGGAACCCACAAATTTTGAACAACGTGTTAAGTGGCACCTGATAACACGGATGATTCCGTTCGTCGAAAATAATTATAACGTCTGTGAATTGGGGCCGCGGAATACTGGTAAAAGTCATATTTACAAAGAATGTTCGCCCAATTCATTGTTGGTATCTGGTGGGCAAACAACTGTTGCTAATTTATTTTACAACATGAGTTCAAGGCAGGTAGGACTGGTTGGAATGTGGGATGTAGTTGCTTTTGATGAGGTCGCCGGTATTAATTTCAAGGATAATGATGGCATTCAGATAATGAAAGATTACATGGCTTCGGGTTCCTTTTCTCGTGGTCGTGATTCTATTGAAGCGAAAGCATCGATGGTTTTTGTTGGCAATATCAACCAGAGTGTTGAAACTTTACTAAAAACCAGTCACCTGTTGGCGCCATTCCCGGAAGCAATGATAGACACGGCTTTTTTTGATCGCTTTCATGCGTATATACCTGGTTGGGAAATACCCAAGATGCGGCCTGAGTTTTTTACTAATAGTTATGGTCTGATTGCAGATTATCTTGCTGAATATATGCGGGAGATGCGAAAACGAAGTTTTGCTGATGCTATTGATCGTTATTTTAAACCTGGAAACAATCTGAATCAGCGTGATGTCATCGCTGTACGCCGGACTGTATCCGGTTTACTAAAACTGTTGCATCCTGATGGTGAATTCATAAAAGATGATGTTCGTGAATGTCTGGTATATGCACTGGAAACACGAAGGCGAATAAAAGAGCAGTTAAAAAAGTTAGGTGGTATGGAGTTTTTTGACGTCCACTTTAGTTATATTGATAATGAGTCATTAGAAGAATTTTTTGTTAATGTGCCTGAGCAAGGTGGCAGCAAACTGATACCGGAAGGTTTGCCTCGGTCAGGTGTCGTACACGTTGTTACACATGGAAGTACAGGACAATTGGGACTGTATCGTTTTGAAACACAAATGATGGCGGGTACAGGTAAACATTCAGTTTCTGGACTGGGTTCTAATACGGCGGCAAAAGAGGCCATTCGTGTTGGATTCGATTACTTCAAAGGTAATCTTAATCGGATTAGTGTTTCATCAAAATTTTCCGAGCATGAGTTTAATTTACATGTGGTTGAATTACACAACACAGGCCCAAGCACCAAAACTAGCCTTGCAGCACTAATAGCATTTTGTTCAATATTAATGAATAAACCACTACAGGAACAAATGGTTGTTCTGGGTGATATGACACTTGGTGGCGTAATAAATCCGGTGACAGACTTGGCCGCATCACTGCAAATGTCACTGGATAGTGGTGCAACACGTGTTTTATTACCTATGTCATCGGCGTCAGATATTCCAACTGTACCCGCTGAGCTATTTTCAAAATTTCAGATCAGTTTTTACGCTGATCCGGTTGATGCGGTTTACAAGGCGTTAGGTGTGCAATGACTCCTTCAATAGACCTACACTCATATCCAGCAATTTTCCAGGCATGCCAACCCACCTCAAAAACAATCTGGGCACAATCTGGGCACCACGTGGGCACGGGCAATTTTTGCCCGTTTTTTGGGCACCATGACCTAAACTCATGAGTGGTTTTGACGGCGGATTTGTATAAATGAGTGCTGGCCAGCCAGGTTTAAACTCATACCTGAAAATTAGCCTTTGCAACTATCTGATTAAAAACAGAAAATGGCGCGCCCGACAGGATTCGAACCTGTGACCTTCGGTGTCGGAGAGCTAAACTCAGTCATTCTTGATCACGGGGTGCTATGGTCATATAAACCATTTATCCTTAAAATGTAGTGAACGTGACTCAGCTTGTACCTTTTAAGAGCTTTTGTCACAAAAATGCCACAAATTACCAAAAATCGGAAAATCGTCTATTTATTATGCTCTGAAAGCCTTATAATTACCGGCTTTCTATAACGCGCTCGTAGTTCAGCTGGATAGAATATCGGTCTCCGACACCGAAGGTCACAGGTTCGAATCCTGTCGAGCGCGCCAATTTTACTGACCCTTGTTCTAAATCACTGCTCTATTTGTGGTGACAGCATTGTGCCAAGTTCTGTGGCAAATAAATACACAAAAAAGCGACCATTGTTTATTAAACCTCACCCTTCCCGATCTCAATACAATCCTTTTAACATTAACTTCCTTTTACAGATAAATATAGCTCAAAAAAAGGATGTCCCTTATTAAGTCTTTTCATGATGGACTCAGGTGGAAGATTTGTATTATGTTGACGTAAATTAGCTTCCTTTTTCCATATTTCCTCAATAACCTTTTCAATTCCAAGATTGTACCATGGGTAATTGACCTCTGGATTACTATGTATCCAGAGTGTTTCATTGTATTGCTCGAGAAGGTACGGCCAGCGAATGAACAAATGTGGTGTGGTGCAAATTACATGGGGAAATATTGTATAGGCCTGGAGTGAGCTCTGAGCGTGAGCTTGAATATTTCTGTTCATTTTCGCTTCTTTTGCCAGAGCAGAAAGTATGATTAGTGCGTTGAAATTATTATATGAGGCAACTGATTTAAAATCATCGTTACTTAGGACATATCGGGATAAACCATTAAGATTGTCATAAAGTGGTGCATCAATCCAGATTTCATTGATAATATTGCCAGTGACTGATTTGAGAGCCGCATCTATGTGGTCTATGGAATTTATATGGTCGCAAAGTAGTGGCCAAAGAGGATTGTCTCGCCAGAATTTAATGTTTTCTAAACCATATTTATAACAGCTTGTGTTATCAGGAATTGAACCATTATACATACGATTAAAATTATTTGTAATGTCCCCTGGATTATCTTTGTTAGTTATTAACTCGAGAGTATTTGTATTCCAGGTGTTTCCATGTGAAATAGCCACCTCCGCAAAACAGGCAGAACCAGCAATGATTTTTAAATTCTTATTGCGAAATGGTGAGGTTGAGGAAATGCGCAAGATAATCTCCAATATTTTCAGTTTATACTGGTGTTTAAAT
>JALSUJ010000344.1 GCA_027071355.1 Gammaproteobacteria bacterium
TCGCTATAATGCCACAAAAGGCGCGTAACTTTTCGGTCTGGTGAACTAGGCGTTGGGCGATAAATAAGATGAAATTTCTATGACAAATTATAAATGGGCTCATAAAGATGAAATAGATAAAAGCGTGACAATAGATTGGTCAAAACCAGTCACACATGACATGCTTAATACTGGTTTGGCTACTAACAATGATGAAGCTTATTTATATTCAATAATAGGTTTGTTCGAAGGTGACTGGTTGCCATTTTATATCGGCATGGTTTACAAACAGGACATTTCATCAAGACATAAAAATCATGATCATATACGCAGACTAAAGAGGTTGAAAGAACTCCACCCTGAAACAACATGGCACCTTACACTAGGAACGGTTGTTTCTAAAGAGGGGCGTATTACAAAAAAACTTATATCTGAGATTGAAGGGCTAATGATTTATAGTCATTGGCATGAAGATTCAATAAATGAAAATAAAATAAATGGTTATTATGGTAATTCATATACATTAATAACAAACAAGGGCTTTACTGATCCATTTTATTTAAAAGTAGGATATGGTGCATTTATAAGCGAAGAATAGCGCCCAACAAGGCGTTCCACTCAGACCCAAAAAGTTACGCACCTTTTGTGGCGCTTCGCTATAATGCCACAAAAGGCACGAAACTTTTCGGTCTGGTGAACTAGGCGTTAGCAGTCACACATATGAACACAATAGCCACTCAATGAAGATACTAATTAAATTATTGAAAATACTAGGCATGATCACTTTGGTGGCCGTGGCTATAATAGGTGCGCTATTTGGTTACGACTATAATGAAAAATTAAAAAGAGAAACTGCTGAGTTATCTTTCGCAACCGAAAAAGAATGGACGTGGCATGACAAATATGATCGTATTCAAATACATTTCGATAAAGAAATGAACAAAAGCATACTGCGTAAAGTAAATATGCATGAGAAGTATGTTGTTTATGCCTATAAAAAAGATAACTATAATCTAGCTGCCTTTGTAAAATTTATTGTGTCATGTAAACCAAGTAGCAAAATTGAAACGTCAGAAAAATATAGTAGTGGTGAACCAATCACACTGGGATGCAATAAAAACGGTGATGCTTTGAGTTATAGCGTTACTTGGGACAGGAGAGATACAGACTTCGTATGGGAAGAAAATTTAGATGGATTTAAAGTCCGTGCAAATTTTGGATATTGGGATTTCACAAAACTTGATCAAGAAGTTACTTTATTAAAAGCAAAATAAACTATTAGCAGTAAATAGCGAGGGTATATGTCAGGTGTGAAAGGACAAAAATTCACCGTTCTGAAAAATAAAAAAACGGTAATTACCCGTGCTGGTTTTTGGAAGGTTTCCCATAATACGCGAGAAGATGAAGTATATCTTAAAGTTGGGAGATATAAAAAACCAAAGGAGTGGAATGATGAAGATATACCGGAAGTGCTGGAACCGAAAAGCGAGCTAACTTTAGATTCAGAGGAATTTCAACAGTTGCTTAGTTTCCTCGAAGAAAACTACGAACCATTCAAAAGTGGAACTAAAGCATTTATTCCTTTAGATAAACCATACGATCAAAATACTGCCTTACAGGTCAGACAATTATTGAATTTGCCAGACAGACGGAAAATTCTTGATTTCTTAATAGATAATGATGTTATACCTCAAGATCTTGAAGTGGGGTTATCTCATGCGCGTAGATCTAGAGCAATTGATGAATTTAATTCCCTGCTTGAATTAGATCAAGTGGAGCCGATGTGGCAAAGTTGGTTTGAGGAAAATAGCTGGGTTTTAGGTAGTGATTTTGTAAAAGTGTTAGATGAAAGGGCAATTGATACAAAAAACATATCTGATTTTTTAATGCAGAGTTACGATGGTTTTCTGGATGTTGTTGAAATAAAAAGGCCTGAAGGTAGTTTAAAGTTTTGGTCCAATTCTCTAGACCACGGTAATTGGGTGCCACACAGCGATCTTATTAAAGCGATTACCCAAGCCTCAATATATATTCACGAGGTTGAACGTGAAGCGAATGACCTTAAGTTTTATGAACGAGTTGGTGTTAAAGCGATTAAGCCACGTTGCACTTTGATCTATGGAAGGTCAAATGACTGGTGTAAGGAGCAACAGGAAGCTTTTCGAATTCTGAATTCAAGTTATCATAACTTAACAATTATGACCTATGATCATGTACTAGATAGAGCTAGGCGTATACTTGGAAAAAACTGCTAACAAACTCATCCAGCGGACAGTCAAAAGGTTCACGATTTTTGCTGTTGCAAAAAATCGCGCCCCTTTCGCCTGCCGCTGATGAGGGCGTTAGCTGTAGGAAAGAAATGGACTCTTCTGAACAAATATTAAAAAAGGTAGGTATTGCGTTAGTTATAGTAGGTATCATTGATATTGCCGTAATGATTTACTGT
>JALSUJ010000345.1 GCA_027071355.1 Gammaproteobacteria bacterium
CCGGGGCACCATTGCCCTGGAACGCACCGCACGTGCTCACGCCTGGCTGCAGGGACGGGATTATGTCGGCCCGGAAGACATTCAGGCCATGGCAGTTGATACCTTACGGCATCGTATTGGTTTAAGCTATTCCGCCGAATCTGCCGGTATGACCCGAGATAAATTAATTGAAATTCTGCTCCATAGAGTCCCTTTGAGCTAAGCCTGTCCAAGCCCGTATAAAAGGCAGAGTCACGTTTAAATCAAAGCACTTAACGAGATAGTGAATTATGAATACAGATACCATCAATACCCAGAGCATAATGGATATACCGGCTGAAATTGCCGTAAACCGGGATGATTTAATCCGTTTGCGGGATGGTGCCAGGGGGCTCACATTAAAGCCCCGTCAAAGCGGAGGCTCAACTTTATCGGGCCAGCATCAATCCAGATTTCGCGGCCGGGGTATGGATTATCTTGAATCCCGACATTATCAGCCGGGTGATGATGTGCGTAACTTTGACTGGCGGGTCACCGCCCGTACCAATCAGCCCCATATTAAACTATATGTAGAAGAACGAGAAAAACCGGTTGTGGTTCTGGTTGATCTGTCTGCCAGTATGTCCATGGCCAGCCAGGGTGCATTCAAGTCCGTTATAGCAGCAAGAGTTGCCGCCATGCTTGGCTGGGTGGCTGTCGCTCAGGGCGATCGCATCGGTGGTCTGGTGTATCGCAGTCCTGAACAACATCTTGAACTGAAGCCTCAGGGTGGACGACGTGGTATTTTACGCTTTATTGATATTTTAACCCAACAGGGACAACCTCATACCAGTTTTGACACTCAGCATGCCGGATTACCTATTGGTATTCTTGAACGACTGACACACATGACAAGACCTGGCTCCCAGTTAATTATTATTAGTGATTTTTATTATCTGGATGCAGAAAGTCGTGAATATCTGCAGAAATTGCAGCAACACAATAATATTCTTGCCATACAGGTTGTTGATCCGCTTGAGCTATCTGCCCCGCCTGCCGGTGAATATGGTATTAGTGATGGCAGTAATAGCTGGCGTATGAATATTAATAGCTTACGTCAGCAGCAACATCTGGACAAGGTTCTCAATAACCGTCAACAGCAGATAGAAGCATTGTTTACCGAACTAAATATTCCACTGCTGAAAATATTTACCGATGATGATGTTAATGCGGTGCTGCATCATTATCTGACTCGAAAACCAGCCAGTTATATGGGCAACTTATTAATGCAGGGAGAGGCTTCGGTATGAACCCAGTGACTCAAACACCCGCAAATATCCCTGCCAGTAATCCACTGCAGGGTTTACACGATATCCATTTGCCTGCCAGTCCTGAGTTATGGCCTCTGGCTCCCGGCTGGTGGATAGTATTAGGACTGATTGCTCTGCTCAGCGTAGTTATCGGTATCTACTGGTGGCGCAAACGTCGCTGGCACAGCTACATACTGGCACAAATCGAGACCGTAATAAATAAACCGGACACTGATCTCAGCCAGCAGCTAGCAGGACTGAGTTCTATTCTCAGGCGGGTTGCTTTAAAACGCTATCCGCGTGAACAGGTAGCAGCTCTGCACGGTCAGCAATGGCTGGATTTTGTGCAGCAAACCAGTAAGGACAAACACTTTGATCGAAACATTATACAACCCCTGGCAGAAGGTCTTTACCAGAGTAAGTCCGGCAGCAGCTTATTAACAGAAGACGATCCACTGGTGCAGTTAATTATCAAATGGATCGAGGAGAACTTATCATGAGCGCACAGTTTTTGTGGCCGATGGTTTTTATTGTCACCCCTCTGCCCTTAATTATTTACTGGCTGTTACCACGGGCGAAAGACACTACCCCACAGGCCATCAGAATGCCCATGTACGCCCGCTTACAAGGCCAGCTTGGCGGCAATCAAAAGACCGCTTCAAGCACACGCTGGCGCGTGTGGATGGCCATTTTAATCTGGCTATTAATGGTGCTGGCTGCTGCACGTCCGCAAACTATTGGCGAGCCTGTTGCACTGCCAATGCACGGGCGCAACTTAATGCTGGCAGTCGATATATCCGGCAGTATGCAGACCCAGGATATGCAACTGGGCGATCAGCTAGTATCCCGTCTTACCGCGGTTAAAGCCGTTGCGGGTAATTTTATAAGCCGCCGTGCCGGTGATCGGCTGGGCCTGATCCTGTTTGGAGAACAGGCCTACCTGCAAGCTCCGCTGAGTTTTGATCGTAAAACAGTAAAAACTCTGCTGGATGAGGCCGTTATTGGCCTTGCAGGTAATAAAACCGCCATTGGTGATGCTATTGCACTGTCGGTAAAGCGGCTACGCAAACAGCCTGAAGGCAACCGCGTTTTAATCCTGTTAACTGACGGAGCCAATACTGCTGGCTATATCTCCCCCTTAAAAGCGGCTGAACTGGCACAAAAAGAAGGTATTCGTATTTATACCATTGGCGTTGGTGCCGATCAGTATGCCGGCGGTTTTTTTGGGCAGACTATTAATCTGGGCAGTGATCTGGATGAAGCAACACTCAAACAGGTTGCCGCTATAACCGGTGGTGAATATTATCGCGCCCGTGATTTAAATGCCTTACAGGCCATTTATAAAAAACTGGATCAACTGGAACCTAAAGCAAAAGATACGGTTTATTTTCAGGATGTGCATGAATGGTATGCCTGGCCTCTGGGTCTGGCACTATTACTGTCAATGTTAAGTGGTTTATTTATCAGCGGATCATTAACAATGCCGCAAACCGCTGGCCGTCAGAGAGAGAATCATTATGTCAGATAATATTATTAAACAGTTTCATTTTATTGAGCCTTTATGGCTGCTGGGTTTAATTCCTGTGTTAGTCATTGCATGGCTTTTGTTCAAACATCAGGGCAGCAGTCAATCTGCCTGGAAGAATATTATTGATGCCAGGTTTCTGCCTTATTTACTGGTTAAACAGGGTGCTGAAAATAACTTCCGGCTGCCGATTATATTACTGTCTACCGCCTGGGTTCTGGCAGTGCTGGCTCTGGCTAATCCGAGCTGGAAAAGTATTCCGCAGCCAGTTTTTCAACAACCGGATGCACAGGTTATTGTATTCAGTTTATCCACCAGCATGTTAGCCAGTGATGTCAAACCCTCTCGTCTGATACAGGCTCGCTATAAAATAGAAAATATTTTACGTCATAGCCAGGGTAAACAAACCGGCCTGATTGTATATGCCGGTGATGCTTTTACTGTTACCCCGTTAACGGATGATATTGCTACCTTAAAATCTCAGCTCAGAGTGCTTGAGCCATCCTTAATGCCGGCACCTGGAAACCGACCTGATCGTGCCTTGCAACAGGCAGAACGCTTATTGCATCAGGCCGGTTATCAACAGGGTAATATCATTTTAATTACCGATATTGCCGGCAGCAGTGCCATAGCAGATCAAACCCGAGGCATAGCAAAGCAGCTGGCACAAAACGGTTACTCAGTCTCAGTATTAAGCATTGGCAGGGAAGATAACAATAAACAGGCCAAAGCGGCCTTACAGGAAATTGCTCAGGCAGGTCATGGTATCTATGCTGCCTACACGGGTAATCAGCAGGATGTCAATGCTATTTTATCGGTCAGTAACAATTCTGCTGTCAAAGCCTATCAGGGAAAAATTAAAAACAAACAGGCTAACAGACCGGTTCAGGAAGGCCCATGGCTGGCAGTTTTATTATTACCACTGGCCTTGCTGGCTTTTCGTCGCGGCTGGTTATTTGTTTTTCCCCTGATATTACTGGGTCCGTTGTTTATCCCACAGCCTGCTATGGCATTTGGCTGGGATGATTTATGGCAGCGTCCTGACCAGCAGGCCGCACAGGCATTTAATAATAAGGATTATAACAAAGCTGCAAGTCTGGCACCGAACAAGCTCATGCAGGGATCCGCTCAATATCGTTCCGGTCATTACCAACAGGCTGTAGAATCCTTTAGTCAGAAGAAAGATGCACAATCTGCCTATAATCTGGGTAATGCCCTGGCTCACACCGGTGATTATAAAAAAGCCATTAATGCCTATGATCAGGCATTAAAACAACAACCTAATATGCAGGATGCCCTGGCTAATCGGAAACTGATCGAAGATCTTTTAAAGCAGAAACAGAAACAGCAACAGAAAAACCAGCAAAATAAACAACAGAAAAAAGGTAAAGGTAAAGGTAAAGGTAAAAACCAGAAAAGACAGGCTAACAAAAATTCTCAGCCATCGAAAAATAAGGGTAAAAATGGTCAGCAGTCTGCTAATAAATCCAATCAGAAATCAGCTCAGCAGTCTAGAAAATCAGCTGCTCAGAAATCTACTAAGCAATCTACTAAGCAAGCTAATAGCAAAAAAAATAGTCAAAAGAAGCAGGCACAGGATCAAAATAGTTCCAGTAAAAAGCCGTCTAAAAATGCGTCTTTGAAAAAATCAGATGTAAAACAAAAACAACAGCAAAATAAGCCACCCAATAAACCCGGCAAATCAAACAACAGCTTTGCTAAAGCCGGTTCCAGAGAACAGCAGAAAAAAGCCAATCAGACGGTTAAAAAAGCTCAGCAAAGAGCTGAACACAAGAAACCCTCAAAAGGCAATATGAGTCAGGCAAAATTAAATCCGGACAAACTAAGTCCAGAAGAACGTGAATCAGTTGAAAACTGGCTGCGCAGGGTACCGGATGATCCCGGCGGCTTATTACGACGCAAATTTTTATATCAGTACCAGCAGCGTCAGCAACGCTAAAAATATATCGCCAGGAGTAATAACATGATTAGCACAGAAATTTTAACAAAAACCTGTCAGAAAACAGCTCTGATAGTTAACAGACCAGTGATAAGTTTACTGCTATTGGTATTGATTATTTTTTCAAATACGGTCATTGCCGCGACAGTCAGTGCAAAACTGGATCGCCATAGTATCACCCTGGGGGAAACGGCTACCCTGATTCTGGATATGTCAGATGCCGGTAATGCGCAGCCTGATCTGAGTCCTTTAAAACAGGATTTTGATATTGTTAATACCGGCACCAGTACCCAGATACAAATAATTAATGGTCATCGCTCAGACAGCAGAAAGCTAAATATCAGCATACAGCCTCATCATCCGGGTCAGATTAAAGTCCCGGCCATTACGGTTGGAAATGTTAAAACCAGTCCACTGCAACTGACAGTCAGAGACATTCCTGCGGTCAGTCAGTCAAAGTATGGTAAATCCGTCTGGGTAGAAATTGATTCGCCTATGAAAAAGTCTAATATGAATGTTATGGTTCAGCAGGAAATACCGGTAACAGTTAAATTATTTACTGCTCTGCCGTTGTCCAATATCAGTCTTACTGCCCCGGCACCTGAAAATACCATTGTCGAAAAACTGGGCGATGATAGCCAATATAATACTAAGCATAATGGCAAAACATTTCAGGTTGTTGAGCAGCATTATGTACTCTTTCCTGAACAGGCGGGAGATTTAACGATACCTCCTGTAATATTACGTGCGCTTACTCCTGATACCCAGCAGCGTCAACAGAGATTTGGTAGCAGTGTGTTTAATGACCCCTTTAATGATCCATTTTTTAAAAATGCCTTTAATGGGAATTCACAAATTCAGCAGATGCTTCAGCGCAGCAATATGCTATTCGGTCAAAGCGGAAAGTCCATAACCCTGCGCAGTAATGGCCTGAAATTTGATGTGCAGCATATTCCAGAAGTAGCTAAAGGAAAGCCCTGGCTGCCTGCCAGAAACGTCACGCTGAGCAGTTCCTGGCAGAATAATCCACCATCGCTGACCAGTGGTGAACCGGTCACTCTGACCGTTACAGTAAAGGCAGATGGTTTAACCGGGACACAGATCCCGGCTCTTGCCCTTAAAGATGGTACAGGTAAATACAGTATCTATGCTGAGCCTGCAGAAATGAAAAGCCTCACTGACGGCGAACATGCTATAGGCATCAGCAAACAAAGTTTTACCATTATTCCAGAACAGGCAGGCACTGTTAACTTTCCTGAAATAAAACAGCTCTGGTGGAATACTAAAACCAGTAAACTGCAATGGGCGAAACTACCGGCATTAAAATTAACTGTCAGACAGGGTATAACAGGTAGTGTTAAAACCCCTTCAACTCCCCTGGAAAACAATACCTTATCCGAACAGGCTAATACCACGCATTCCACTACCAATCAGGCTTCAGGATCAGCTTATAATAAAGCTCAGCTATTACAGTTAATAACAGAAAACAAATGGTTATTTGCGGCATTGTTATTCATATTAGTACTGGTTAGTATTGTTTTTTTCCGTTTTAGAACAAAACATACCCGCAATAAAAAAATTATTTCCAGTGCAACTGCGGAGCAGACTCAAAGTACAGACAATGAACAGCAACGCATAGACAGACAAAAGTTGAAACTGACATTACAGGAAGCCATAACTGCCTGTGAAACCGGGGACAGCCAACAGACCGCACGCTCTTTATTACAATGGTCAAAACTGGCCTGGCCTGATATTGCTCCTGTATCATTACTGGATATTGCCAGTAACATCACTGAGGGTGCCGAAAATATTCGTCAATTGCATCAACATCTTTATCAACCACTTGAGCAGAACAAGGACTGGAATGATCCACAACTGGCCGAGTTATTGCGTCATGGTTTAAAACGTAAGACAACAAAACATGCTAAGGCAAATATCGATACAACATTACCGCCATTGTATCCGGCTTAGTCTGACGTTGCGCCGTGAAAACAGACATCTAAAGCAGCTTCAGCTGCTTTAGAAAGTCAATCAGTAAATATCCATGAGTATTTATTTTACCCGCAAGATCATGATCTGCTTCATCAATAATTAATATCTTAATATTTTTATTATTATTATGTATCACATAGGCATCACTGACAGGAACGGTATTATCATCTCTACCATGAATCAGTAAAACAGGTATTGTTATTTTTTTAATGGTATTTACTGGCGCAATCTCAGCAAACTTATGACCGATTACCCACTGAATATAGCTTAAAAAAATATCTATTAATTTTTTTGGCAGTTTAATTTTTTCTAAATACCGTGTCATTATCCATTCTGGATCAGCAAAGGCAGAAAGACTGATAACCGCTGAAATATCATTTTTGACTGATGTATAATATAAAACTGCACCAGCTCCTACTGAATGCCCCAATAGAATAATTTGTCCGTTAAATACAATATTTTTTCGAGCGTATTTTATAACATGAGCGATATCTTCAGAAAATCTTGGCAAGGCCGAATAATTGTCACCATCACTTTTACCATGGCATCTTGCATCAAATAACAACACATTAAGACTGGCCTGATGAAATAATTTTGCCACTGGCAGCATAAACTCCATATTACTTCCCCAACCATGAACAATAATAATTAATGGTGCGTTCATTACAGATGAGGAATTAGCAAAAGCAGTTTCTTCCTCTACAGGAATAAACCATGCAAACAGCTTTTTATTTTTTTGGGTATTAATGTACATGCTTACATAGCTCATACCAGAATTTTCCGGTGTGTTAGTTTCAACGATTCTAGGGGCTTTAAAACCAATATGAAGCACTATTAAAATTAATGCGATAATAACCAGCGGTGTTAAAAGCAGATAAATCATGAGATATATAAAACCATATATGAAAATAATGAAAACTAATTGTAATTATTCAGCCTAAGTTAGCGTATCAGAAAATTTCTATCAGTGATATTGTCACGCAATCTATAAGTATCGGATTTTAAGCCCCTTTATGATTAGTACATATGAGTCAGAAATTACTTACTTAATCAATAAAGAATAATTGTATCTATTCAGCCAATCGAATATCCGTAACAGGAATTGGGTATTCCTGATCCTGTATCCTTCCAACTTGTCCCAATATTCACAATTTTATAACGTTTTATAATCCTTATAGTATTGTCCTGTCTGTTCCACCATAATAGGGCTTATACACTGGCTAATTATTTACGGAATATTAAATGTCTCTGAAAAAACTATTGCTTTTACTTATTATTGGATTAGGCTTTACAGCTTTCTATGCCCTTGATTTATCTCAATATCTTAATTTTTCCTATTTAAAGGAAAATCAGCTGCAGTTTATAGAATATTATCAGGCCAACCCGGCACTTATCGCAACCGGCTTTTTTATTATTTATGTACTTTCAACGGCACTTTCTATTCCCGGTGCCACATTACTCACCCTGTTGGGTGGTGCCATTTTCGGCTTTGTCCACGGCCTTCTGATTATCTCCTTTGCCAGCACCATGGGCGCAACACTGGCGTTTCT
>JALSUJ010000346.1 GCA_027071355.1 Gammaproteobacteria bacterium
ATTACCGTATCTGCCTATAGGGGCTGTATTTCCGGGGACGCTCAAGTACCTCCCTGTATCGCTTTACGAAAACATCCCTGTTTTCATAAACCCCGTAAACACAGCCCCTATAGGCAGATACTCTTATGAAGTTTAAAATTATACTGAGTAGTTACAATTTTAAAAGAATAAAAACAGAGTATCAGGAGTAATACAATGGGACTGAGATGGACAGATATTCATGATATTGTTGCCGAACTGGATGAGCTTCATCCTGATGTGGATCCGCAATATGTTGGTTTTCCGGATCTGATGAACTGGGTTCTGGCACTGGATGATTTTGAAGAAACCGAAGAACATTGCGGTGAAAAAATTCTTGAAGCCATACAAATGACCTGGATTGAAGATCGGGAATAGGGGCTGTTGCTCTTAACTATAGATTCAAAACCCACTGTTTTATCTCATATTTAGGTAGGATTTTTCCTGAATTTGCGTGATAATAAGTGGGTTTTTTTATTTGCACGGAAAAAAATGCCTCAAGCCATAGAACAAGTTCAGTTTATGACCCATTCTGCACCGAAAAAGGTGAATTTGCTGGGTATGGATCTCGCTCATCTCAAAGCTTTTTTTACTGAAATCGGTGAAAAGCCGTTTCGTGCGGTACAGGTTTTAAAATGGATCCATCAGTTCGGGGTGGATGATTTTAGTCAAATGACCAATGTTAGCCAGTTATTGCGTGAGCGCTTGAGTGACATTGCTGAAATCCGTGCTCCGGAAATTATTAAGGAGCAAAAAGCCAGTGATGGCACCACAAAATGGCTGATGCGTCTGGATGGCGGCAATAGTATTGAAACTGTTTTTATTCCGGAAGACAATCGGGGCACACTCTGTATCTCCTCTCAGGTGGGTTGTGCGCTGGACTGTGGTTTTTGTTCTACTGCTAAACAGGGTTTTAATCGAAACCTCAGCAGTGCTGAAATTATTGCCCAGTTGTGGGTGGCCAGGCGCATGCTTAATGAGCGTATTCCTGAAGATGAGCAGGGCGTAGTACACAATCCGCAAAATGAATCTCGCCGGGCCATTACTAATGTGGTTCTGATGGGAATGGGTGAACCATTGCTCAATTTTGATAATGTGGTGCAGGCTGTGCATTTAATGGTGGAAGATAATGCTTATGGTCTGTCCAAACGCAGGGTGACTATCAGTACTGCCGGAGTAGTACCGGCTCTTAAACGCTTGCGTGAAGAGTGTGATGTGAGTCTGGCACTTTCTCTGCATGCGCCTAATAATGCCATTCGTGACAGCATCGTTCCTTTAAATAAAAAATACCCAATTAAAGAACTGCTGGAGGCCTGTCGCTATTATTTTTCTGGTGATACCAAAAAGAAGCAGTTTACTATTGAATATGTTATGTTAGCGGGTGTTAATGACTCGCTACAAAATGCCCGGGAGCTGGCTGCCTTATTACGCAGGCTGCCCTGTAAAATAAATTTAATACCATTTAATCCCTTTGAGCAAAGTGCATTTAGCAGTTCAAAAATGCAGACTATTAAACAGTTCCGGGATATTTTGCAAAAAGCGGGTTATATTGTCATGATTAGAAAAACACGGGGTGAAGATATAGATGCTGCCTGTGGACAACTGGCAGGAAAAGTAAAAGATAAAAGCCGTCGTAAGCATTAATTTGCAGGATTAAAGTTTGAGCTTTTTCAAGGTTTGCCGGTATCTCATAATTAGTGTGCATCCATAAATAGACGAATAAATTCGTCACTACAATTATTACTCTTATAAGTTATTGATAAATTTAGCTCTATCTGTGTAGTGACGAATTTATTCGTCTAAGAATGTCAATTAACGGATGCACACTAATTAGAGTTATCCTATTAGGGAATTTTCCAGTCTGACTGGATTTAATTACAGGGGAAAATATTTGAAAATGAATAAATGGTTATTTGTTTTACTGTCTGGAGTGCTATTATCTGGCTGTCAGAGTAACCCGGAATCTACTGGAGATGAGATTGGGCTGAGTACTCAGTACTCCAGTCATGCAGAATCAAATACTCCGGCCGCAGAAATAAATACCCAGCTGGGCGCCGGTTATATTGGCAATGGCCGTTATGATCGGGCGTTGATTAAACTCAATAAAGCCATTAAAGAGGATCCGGATTATGCCCTGGCACATAATTTTCTGGGGGTGTTATACAGTCGGCTGGAACGCCCGAAAAATGCTTACGAAGAATTTGAAAGATCGGTTCAACTGGCTCCTAATGATTCAACCATATTAAACAATTATGCTATTTTTTTATGTGAGCAGGGTAAATATCAGCAGGCTAAAGAACGTTTTAAAAAGGTTTTAAATAATCCCCTGTATATTAACCGTGCGGGGGCTTATCAGAGTGCGGGTCAAAAAAAAAAAAAAAATAAGAATATAGAAC
>JALSUJ010000347.1 GCA_027071355.1 Gammaproteobacteria bacterium
TGAGATAGAATAAATGGATTTAGTGGTTTAGTATTCAATAAAATTACTTTTTATTTAACAGATTTATCAACTAATGAGAAAAATGCTATTACAGGAGTAAAATTGTATTTATCTTGAAATGTAATAGGAACTTGAATTATAAATTCAAATAATAAAATTATTTTTTCAGGATTAAATTATACCATTCCTTATGATACTACTTGAATAACTTTAGAATTAAAATCAGATTTATTATCTTGAGAGAATGACTTTTTACATTTAAATGTAGATTATAGTAATAGTTGATGATGAGGTGGTGGACGATGAGGTTGATATATTTCAAGAAGTTCTGATGTTTTAGATTATATAGAAATAAAGGAATGAACTTGAGTTATTTATGGTAAAACTACTTATGTTTCAAATACTTATTGTTCAAATGATAATTCAAATATTTGATGATTTATATCTAATGGTGGATATAAAGTTTATATGAATATTTCAATTCCACATTTATCTATAAATTCAAATTCAAAAGAACAAGATATAATTTGATGAGAAATTTGAGTAGAATTACAAAAATTTATCTTGTCTGCAAAATATGATGATATTCTTCTAACAGGTTTATATTTTGTAAATAAAGATAGTGATTCTAATATAAGCCCGTCTTTAAATGAAAATGTAGTTAATAATTTACATATAGAAGATGGAAGTGGAAATACATATGGTAGTTGTGTGATAGAATGATGAAGAATATGATGTTTAAATCTAACAGGTTTGCTTGTAAAAAATAATAAATCAAAAGAACTTAAATTAGTTTGAGATTTTGCTGAAATAACAGATGCAAGTCAAACAAATAAACAATTTAGAATTTATCTTACAGATATTATAGCTAAATGAAAAAATAGTAAATTTTATTTTGATAAAACAAATAGAACTACTCATTTTGATAAAAGCATTTGAGATGGGTATAGGTTAAGACTTAGAAAAGCATTTTTGTATTTTTCTTGAGTTAATTTAGAAAATACTCAATTAAGAGAATGACAGGATATGGTTATTTATAAATTAAAAACTAGAGTAAAATGAGATAAAGTAGAGTTATGAAAAATTAGTGTATCATTAAAATGACAATTAAATTGAAAAACTATTTGAAATCGGTTATATTTGTCTTGATATAAATTATATTAAAAAAATGAAATACAATTAGTTATAAGCATTATCCAAGAAGCTTATAACTAATTGTTAATATAAAAAGTAAGTAACAATTGAGCATAATTTAAAGCTACTCAGAGTATCTCACTGCAGTGCCTGTGTTGGCAGGGTTTATGGAGGCAGGAAGCCGAGATAAAATGACACAGGGATGTGCTTGAGTGTCCCCGAAAACACAGGTACTGCAGGCAGATACGGTATTTTATGCTGAGTAAATACAAAATAAGATAAAAAAGCATTTTAATGCTGAATGAGGCGGCTTAAATAATTGCCTGCTTTCTTGTAAAAACTTTAAAAAAATAATAAATTTAACTGTTCTGGTATCGTTTTCGCTCCTGATAAATAAAAAATGATGTTAATGAATGTTTTTTTAGATATTATTCGTATATTATCTAAATATTACATTTAAAAATTAATAAAAGGAATAATAAATTCTGGTCATCGCTGTTAACTATATAATAACGACTAACAGCTAGTGGATATAAAAATCATATAAATAAAAGGTATTAAGTATGTTGAGGCGCTTTAGCGGCATATTAGTTTTAAGTTTGGGTTTACTGGCAGGTGGGGAGACTTTTTCCAGTGAAATTATTGAAGTAGGGGCTCATAAAGATGTTGAACATGTTTATCTTGGCGGGAGCGTGGTACCTTATAAAGAGGTTACCTTATCCGCACAGATGCCGGGTCGGGTAGAATACCTGGCCGGTGATGAGGGGGATACCTTCAGTGCCGGTACTTTACTGGTGACGATCAGTGATGAGGACTTGCTGGCCAAGCGCAAATCAGCCGTTGCACAGTATGATCAGGCAGTGGCTGCATTACAGAATTCTCAGGTGCAGTATAACCGTGAACTATGGTCGCCTCGAACTGAAAACCCGACTCAGATGCCGGGCATGGGAATGCCGGGTATTTTTGATCAGATGTTCACCAAAAAAATGGGTGACTCGCTCGGTTATGGTGATACAGATGTTCAGCGCCAGGCTGACTTATATAATTCCGGGGCTACGGTTAATCAGGCTCAGTCTCAGGTAAGAAGTGCCCGAGAAGCCATCAATGAAATTGATGCCAAATTACGAGACACTCGTTCTATTGCACCTTTTAACGGTACCATTATTAAGAAAATGGTTGAAGTAGGCGATACGGTTCAGCCGGGAATGCCGCTGATTTCATATGCCAATATGGACTATATCCGTATTCGTACCGAAGTTCCGGTTCGCCTTGTTCCCTATCTCAAACTAGGAGACACCGTTAAAGCCTATCTGGATGTCAGTGGTATGATGATTCCTGCTAAAGTCGCTCAAATCTATCCTCTGGCAGATAAAAGCAAACATACTGTTACCGTAAAATTTGATTTGCCCATTGGTACCCAGGGGGTTCCGGGCATGTATGCTGAAGTGTCTATTCCGGTAAAAAATTCCAAACCAACAACCTCTATTGTTATTCCTCGCTCCAGTATCCTTAAACATATGGGTAGTCTACCCAGCGTACTGGTTATGAATAATAAAAATGAAGCAGAGTTACACGTAGTACGTCTGGGCAAAAAAGTGGAGGGTGGCACGTCTTTTACTGTGCTGTCCGGTTTGAAGCCTGGAGATCGCATTGTGGATCACCCTCCTAAAAACTGGAAACCAGGTACGGTAATAAAATAAGGCTGCTGCTGAAGTAATGCTGTCGTCAGGGTGCAACGTCCAGTTTCGGGGGCCTCGGGTCATCTAAATTGCATCCGGTTTGAGTTATAACAAATTAAGCATGAGCAAATTTAATCACTATGGATAATACAAAAAATAAACATGGTTTGGGGCTTGCAGGTAATCTGACAAAAACCTTTATGCATTCACCATTAACCCTGCTGCTTCTGATAGCTACATTTGCAATTGGTCTGGCAGGTTTTATTCTGACGCCCAGACAGGAAGACCCTCAGATATCAGTACCCATGGTGGATATTTTTGTTAATTATCCGGGTGCTTCTGTTGATCAGGTCGCTTCACTCGCTGCTGAACCCCTTGAACGTATTATGAGTGAAATTCCCGGTGTGGATCACGTTTATTCTGCATCTCAGCGTGGTCAGACTATGGTTACTGTTCAGTTTGATGTCGGTGAGGAACTAGGTCCTTCACTGGTCAAATTGTATGACAAACTGGAATCCAATAAAGATAAAATTCCCCCGGGTGTGTCTCCACCTCTGGTAAAACCCAAAGGTGTTGATGATGTTCCCATTGTTGCACTGACACTCTGGTCAGACAGTCTTGATGATGCTGCATTGCAACTGATTGCTCTGGATGTTATGCAGGAATTACAGGAGATCCCTGAAACCAGTAAGAGTTACGTTATTAGCGGCCGTAATGAACGCTTACGTATAGAAGTTAAACCTGAACGCCTGGCAGGTTATGGTATTACTCTGCAGCAAATTGCCAATACTATTGCCACTGCTAATAGTGAGAAAACAGTGGGTTCAATTGAATCAGGTGAAAACAGTTTTAATCTGAATACCGGTTCTTTTTTGACCAATGTAGAGGATGTTGAGCGTCTGGTGGTAGCTATGCACAATGGCAATCCAGTTTATATTCGTGATATCGCTGATGTCATTCATGGTCCGGGCGAGGCACATAAATTTGTCAATTACTATACTGGTCCAGCTGCTGAGGAAGGTGCAAAAGCAGCCAATGGGGCACCGGCTGTAACTCTGGCAATAGCCAAAAAAACCGGTACTAACGGTGTCAGCGTTGTACATAAAATCCTTAATCGGGTGGAGACCATGAAAGGACGTTTAATTCCCAGTAATGTGGAAGTAAATGTGACACGAGATTATGGAAAATCTGCTCAGGATAAAGTGAACGAGCTAATGTTTAAACTGGTATTGGTAACATTGGCGGTAACTTTGTTAATTTTCTGGTTTTTAAACTGGCGTGCCGCCCTGGTCTGTTTTATTGTCGTTCCTAACGTTATTCTGGTAACCACTTTCTTTGCTCTGATTATGGGCTTTACCATTGACCGGGTAAGTCTGTTTGCTTTGATTTTCGCTATTGGTATTCTGGTGGACGATGCCATCGTGGTAGTTGAAAACATGTACCGGCGCTGGGCAATGAATGGTGAGATCACTGATGATACTTCGGTAGATGCGGTGCGTGAAGTGGGTAACCCAACCATCCTGGCAACCTTTACTGTTATTGCCGCCTTACTGCCTATGGGTATGGTGCGCGGTATGATGGGGCCTTATATGGCACCCATTCCGGCACTTGGATCAGTTGCCATGATGTACTCATTGTTTGCGGCATTTGTGTTTACTCCATTTTTGGCATTACGTTTCAAACCCGCTATGTCAAACCTGCATAAAATGGAAGAGTCAGAACATCGTGCTGTGCGTCGTCTCGATAGCTTTTATCGTAAAATTCTTAATCCTTTAATTGATAAAAAGTCGGCAGGTTATACTTTTCTTATTTCTTTATTTGTTATCTTCTTTATTTGCTGTAGTCTGTTTTACTTTAAAGTCGTTAAAGTAAAAATGATGCCTCTGGATAACAAGGAAGTGTTTAATGTCATTATTAATTTTCCTGCAGGCACGGCCTTGCCAACCACTGCTAATCTAACACGACAATTGGCTGAAGAAGTACGCAAAGTCCCTGAAGTGACAGCGATCCAGTCTTATGTGGGTACTGCTTCTCCTTTTGATTTTAATGGTCTGGTTCGACATTATTATTTACGCCAGCAATCCTGGCAGGCAGATTTAAATGTTCAGCTGCTGCCTAAAACAGAGCGTGATATAACCAGCCATGAAATTGCCATTAATGTTAGAAAAATACTGAAAGATTTAATTGCTAAAAAGATTAAGGCTGGCGTATATAACAAACACGATGCACCTAAAATACAAATCGTTGAAATGCCGCCGGGTCCTCCTGTGCTTCAATCTATGGTTGCTGAAGTCTATGGTCCCACGCTCCATGAACGACATGCTGTAGCTATGATGTTGACTGATTTATTTGAAAAGGCAGAATCTGTAGATGATGTGGATAATTATATTCAAAGACCCTATGAAATCTGGAATTTTAGAGTCAATCGTGAAAAGGCAATTCGAACTGGTGTCAGCGTTGATGCCATAAATAAAACTCTGGAAATGGCCATGGGCGGATATGTCCTGGGCGATATTAAGGATGGTTCAATTCTTGAACCGACCCTGATTATTCTTCAGGTACCCCTGGATGTACGTGCTAATTTTAATAATCTGAGTCAATTACCTGTGCCTACTATGAATGGTGGCAGCGTACCTTTGTCTGAGTTGGGGGTATTTACCAGAGGGCATAAAGAGCCAGTCATTTTCCATAAAGATTTGAGAGATGTTGAATATGTAACGGGTGAGGTTGTTGGTGAACTGGCGGCACCCATATATGGTATATTTGAAGTTGAAGATATGCTTAAAAAGAAAGAAAATTATGGCCCTCGTGGAGAACAAATTACGGGCACAATGTTAGGCCCTCCAGACTCTTCAGAAATGCATCATCACTCTGGTTTTGAATGGGGTGGTGAATGGACAGTTACTTATGAAACCTTCCGTGATATGGGACTGGCTTTTGGTGCCGCTATTGTTATGATTTATATGCTGGTAGTCTGGGAGTTTGGTAACTTTACCTTGCCCGCAGTGATTATTTCTCCGATTCCTTTAACTCTGGTGGGAATTATTCCGGGGCATGCCATTATGGGCGCTGAGTTTACTGCTACCTCTATGATTGGCTTTATTGCACTGGCTGGTATTATTGTCAGAAACTCAATTTTGCTAGTGGATTATTCACGCCAGGAAATTTCTCGAGGGGTGGGTATTCGTGAAGCCATTATTATGGCCTGTATTACCAGAACACGTCCTATTGTAATTACTGCTTTAGCACTGGTTGTCGGTTCTACCGCCATTTTATTTGATCCCATTTTTCAGGGTATGGCCGTTTCATTAATGTTTGGTGTGTTTATATCAACTATCCTGACTCTGGTTATTATTCCTCTGGGATGTTATAGCGGTCGGGCAGCGTTTTGTGCCAATATGAGTGAAGACCATCCTGATTATCAGCTATGTGTTGAAGCCAATGATAAAGACGGTCCTGAAGATAAAAAACCATCTGCTATACTGCCCTTTATTGGTACTTTGTTATTTAATATCTATACCGTTACAGTGACAGTGGTACAGGTTGTCTGGTGGAGCCTGCAGGGGGTTTATACTCTTATTTTTAAACGTAAGAAGAAGGTTTCCACTCCAGCTAGTTCTGGTACTCCCAGTAGTAAACCCTCTACCGTGGTGTCATCTGCAACAGTGTCTACTACAGAAACATCAGAATCCGAGACTGTCAGTAAAACCGAACAGACAGATGCTCCGGTTGCTATTGCACCTGCAGTCGAGCACAAAACTGATATAAATAAAGCTGAGCTCAATAAGGAAAATCCACACTCCGGGGTCAGTAATGACCAGGTATCCATAGATGTTCAGGAGGTCATAGACACTGCAACTATTGCATCGAAGGTGTCTGAAAAAGACGCTGAAGAAGAGCCTCAGAATACTGAACAGAAGCAACCAGATACAGCGGTTAAGAAAAACTCCGTGACTAAAAAGTCTATGACCAAAAAGTCAGTGACCAAAAAAGCAACATTGAAGAAAAAAGCTGCTATTAGAAAAAAAGCAATGACTGAGAGTAAAAAAACTCCGAAAGATAAACCAAAAAGTACCCGCAAAACGGTAAAGAAAAAAGGCCGTCGGGGAATTCAGTTAAAAGATGATCTGGGGGAGAAAAAAGACTAGCTAAATGATATTTGTCCCTGTATCAATGGCTTTGTCTTGTTGTAAAAAAATAACGGGACTTACTTAATTAATGGAGAGTGTTATGAAAAAAATATCAAAAGTGCTAGCAGCCGCCGCAGTCGCCGGCGCAATCATTTTGCCGTTACAGGCACAGGCTAGTGGTTGGTGGGATGATGGTAATTCTAACACCAACTTGAATGGCTATGGTGCTAATAACTGGAACAACAATGCTTATGGCAATGGTTATGGCAATGGCTGGGGTGATGGTTCCGGTGATGCTGATATGGATGGTGACTTTGAAGTAACTATTAAGTCACGTGCTCGTGGACGCGGTCGTGGTAATACCCGTGGTTCCATGGAAGGCAGTGGTTATGGTAATGGTTATAACAATATGGATAACCGTTATCAGGGCTATGGTGATCAGCGTTATATGAACAATGATTATCCTCGCTATGGTTATGGTTACAGACCTTATGGACCAGGCCCTTATGGTCGTCCACCGGTTGCTCCAGCTCCTGCCCCTGCAGCAGCTCCAGCAGCAAAATAGCTTGAGCTATAAAACTGTTTAAACGTAAAACCTATAGCAGCTTCAGTTTAAATGGAGCTGCTATACTCGAACAGGAATTATAAATGATCACTGTAATAGGTAATCTCAAGGGAGGCACAGGTAAAAGTACTGTGACTTTTAACCTGGCTGTATGGTTGGCTCTTAATGATCATAAAGTCAGGGTTTTTGATCTGGATCCTCAGGCCACCTTAAGTGATGTCGGAGATATTCGTGAAGAAGATGAGTATGAGCCTGTTATTGCCATCAGTAATTCTTTTAGTGAATTAAAAAAAGCCAGACAGGAACAGGTTTTAGTGGATATTGGTACGGCCGATACGGATGCCATGAGAAAAGCCATTGAAGTAACCGACCGAATTATTGTACCGGTACCGCCCAGTCAGGCAGATATCTGGTCAACACAGCGATTTATTAAAATGGTAGTGGATATTCGGGGTAAGAAAAAAATGCCTCAAATGCTGGGTTTTGTTAACCGGGCTGATACACATATCGGTGTAAGGGAAACAGGCGAAGCAGAAGACGCGCTTAAAATACTGCCTCATATTGATTTTATTGATACCCGGCTATACCAGAGAACAACATACAGGCGTTCGTTTAGTGAGGGGCTGGCTGTTTTTGAACTGGAACCTAAAGGCAAGGCTGCGGCAGAGGTTAATAAATTTGCCAGTATGCTTTATCCCTGATGTGATTAAAGGAACCCACCTGTGACACCTTCTATGAAAATATTTCGGTGGATACTC
>JALSUJ010000348.1 GCA_027071355.1 Gammaproteobacteria bacterium
TTCTATCAATAATCAGCAGCTGATCATTTTTTACTTCAGAGACAATCAGATGAAAACTATTAGAACCTAAATCGATGGCAGCAAATACATTTTTGCGATTAGCAGAAGAAGCAGGCTGGATATTATCTTCAGTATTCATAATATTAATCAATTTTGTTAACCCGGATATGATAAGAGGTATCCAGTTCTGTAAAACGTTTGGTGGAATGGGTATAACCACCGCTTTGAGAATTAATCTGGTTCATTGCTCCGCCCAGATAAATCCAATCACCTATTTTACCGCTAATAACAGTTTCCAGAGAACGAGTATTGATCCGATCCGGATAAGCTCGATTCATGGCACTGTGATGAGGACGAATTTTTAATGTTACTGTATCCCCATTAAGCATTGGGAAAACATCAAAACCGGAACTGACATCCTGAAACTCTACTGAGGAACGACCCACAGGATATCGATTACCCGCATTATAATAAGGATAGTCATTTGAATAATATGGTACTTTCTGTCCGGTTTGTATATAAGCCCAGTGGCCGCTACTTGCCCTAACTCGAAAGGTATCCGGCTGAGAGGTGAAGCCCTGACGACGGGTATGTGTGGTTTTAATAATAGTGCCGTCTTTTTTATAGCGAACACTGGCAGTGGGATTGTTTTGAGGCGGGGCGGTACTGATAATACGGGTATTATCGGATTTAATGCGCCCCTCAATACTATGTGCTGCTGCTTCCGCATTACCATCAAGGGTACTGCTGACTTCAATCAACAGGTTTTGTGCCGGGGCATCAATTTCATTTAATAATTGTCTAATTTCCTTAAGAATTGCAGGTGAGGCTCTGACAATAAGAGCATTATCTTTGGCAGTAAAAGTTGCCTGCTGACCATATAAGGGAGCCAGAACAGGGATCAGATTTTGGGCGGCCTGCTGAGTTTTAAAAACCTTGAATCCGGTTTCAGAAAAGACACTGGGTGAGAGCAGCAACAGGATAAGAAAAACAATAAAAAAAATTCTGCTGTTCATAAGCTTGCCCATAATTTAATAAAGAATAACAGCCTCTGGTCATTATAATACAGAATCATCGGCTTGCAGTAGTTGTTATACAATTATTTTTAGTTAAAGGCTTCAGTTAAAGGCTAAGTCGTCTTAAGCTATTATCTACGCTACCGACTGCCCACATTTCAGCAAACTGTTCCGCCAGTTTTCTGCTTTCCAGCGGATTATAAAAGTCACCCCGAGCATTAAAACGTAGAGGATCTTCATGGATAATATAACCGCAATCATCAAAAATGATAAAAGTCTGATAAATTGCCTTATGCTCTTTAGCTGTTTTTTTAACCATTATATGGCTGCTGATACGTTGTGCCAGACGTAGTAACTGATGATCATTTTTCACCATATGGTCACTCTCCTGCACCAGAATATGTATATGAGTTCGGGCATTTTTAATAGCCAGATTTTTAATAACTTCATACAGTTCTGTGGTATTAAAAATTCTAATGTCCAGGTTATGACTAAAAATTAAAATACGCTTTGTTGCCTGCTGACTCATAGCAAGAACGAGTTGTTTAAAATCTTCCTGAGAGTCCACCTTAATTAGCTGACGGGTTTCACCCAGGATAAAATTTTCAGGATTTATCATTATTCATTTCTACTCGGTGTTATTTTTTACCTTATTCCCTCAGCCCGTGCTTTCCAGGAGGGAATGTATAAGTCATTTCTTTATGTGGAATACCGGCATCCATAAACTCATCGCTGCTTATTTCAAAGCCGGCTTTTAAATAGAAGTTTAGCACATGGGTCTGGGCATTGAGGACGATTTTTTTTATCTGCCGAATCCGGCATTCATGGATGGCATATTGTAAAATTTTCTGGCCGGCTCCCTGTTTTCGCCATTGTGGAAGTACGGCCATACGGCCAATATGAGCTATATCATTATCAAAAATAATGCGAGCACAACCAATGGTTATGAATTGTTGTTGATGTTGAAAAGATGCCAGAATATGCCGAGCAGAATCATCCTGTCCATCCCATTCCAGTTCCTGAGGCACTTTTTGTTCTTCAATAAAAACAGTTTTACGGATATGACTGAGTAAGCCTTTATGACTGGCCCAATTCACCAGCTGAATACTGTATGAATCAGGCAGGGGATGAGTACACATGTTGGCTGTGACCAGGACGGTTAAGAGTCAGGGCTATAAAGCTTTGGCCTGTGCCGCCGCATTACCTGTATACGTTGCCGGAGTTAAGGCCTGTAATTCCTGCCTGGCCGCTTCGGGCATATCCAGGGTTTTGACAAACTCTTTTAAGGTTTCGGGGGTAATAGACTGGCCGCGAGTGAGCTCTTTTAATTTTTCATAAGGCTGTTCAATACCATAACGACGCATAACCGTTTGAATGGGTTCGGCCAGTA
>JALSUJ010000349.1 GCA_027071355.1 Gammaproteobacteria bacterium
ATAATATAGTATTAATCAGCTCTTACTTAACTTTTAATTTAATTATATGATAAATATACAATTATGGAATTCATGGAAGAAATCCAGATAAAAAAATTCTGGGATCATTATATTTCTCATCTTAACAAAAGAAATATTAAACAATCCGCTCAAAGATGGTATGTTTTTTACGCTGAGCAATATATTAAGTTTAATTCCACTACAAAGTTAAAATATCATACCGCAGAAATACTGAATCAGTATTTCTCGGAGATAGGCCGAAACAAAAATATGACTGACTGGCAATATAAGCAATCTATTGAAGCCATTGAAATATTAATATGTTTCTTTTTAAAACTTGACTGTTGTGCAAAGGTTGACTGGAAGTACTGGTATAATCAATCAAAAAACATAACACCACCTACGACTATAAATTCTGCTAACTCAATCCATCCAGATTCTTATAGATATTCCAGTTTCCAGAAATACTCTTTGGATATGATTAAACAACACCATCATCATATTTTTAGTCAGGTAGTAAATGAAATCAGACGAAGACACTATTCATATCGTACTGAACAGACTTATACACACTGGATAGTCAGGTATATTGCTTTTTATGATAATAATATTCCTGATCATTCAGCAAACACATCTATTACCGCATTTCTAAATTACCTGGCCGTTAATAGAAAAGTATCAAGCAGTACTCAAAATCAGGCACTGAATGCACTCATCTTTCTCTATCATAAGACTCTGGGAATAAAAGTAGGAGAATTAGGTACTTTTACTCGGGCTAAAGCGCCCAAAAACCTCCCGGTGGTTTTATCGCGTGATGAGGTTAAAAGTCTGCTAAGTAATTTAACTGGTATACATTACTTAATGGCGTCTCTCCTTTATGGAACAGGTATGCGTTTAATGGAATGCATTACATTAAGAGTAAAGGATATAGATTTTGATTACCATCAGATATATGTTCATCGTGGTAAAGGTCAGAAGGATCGGATAGTACCGTTGCCAAAACGTTTAGACGGTTCACTAAAAGAACAATTAAAAACTTCCAGGATTCTTTTTCAACAAGATCGAAAGAATAATGTGGCAGGCGTTTTTTTACCAGAGGCATTATCTAAAAAATATCCGAACGCACCCATCGAATGGAAATGGCAATATGTTTTTCAAAGTCATCGTTTATCGGTTGATCCTCGTACTAAAATAGTGAGAAGGCATCATATTCATGAAAGCAGTCTGCAAAAACAGATAAAACAAGCAGCCCGAAAAAGTGGTATTGAAAAGCATGTGAAATGTCATACACTCAGACATTCATTTGCAACTCATTTACTGGAAGCCGGTTATGATATCAGAACGATTCAAGAGTTACTCGGCCATGCGGATGTCTCAACAACGATGATATATACTCATGTCCTTAATACACCCGGTGTTATTATAAAAAGTCCTATAGACTTTGATTAATCTGGTTTAACAGGTTCGTATGAGCATGTTTCCGTCAGATATTAATGGGCAGGATTGAGAAATTTTTTTCAATCACGCTAAACAAAAAAGAGGACATAAAGTCCTCTTTTTTGTTTAGCGTGATTGAAAACGGGGGATGACTACATCATGCCACCCATTCCTCCCATGCCGCCCATACCACCCATATCAGGTGCTGCTGAAGCTTCCTGAGGAATCTCACTAACCATAGCTTCTGTAGTCAGCATCAGGCCGGATACAGAGGCTGCGTGCTGCAGTGCAGAACGGGTTACTTTGGCCGGGTCCATAATACCCATTTCAATCATGTCACCATAAACACTGGTGGCTGCATTGTAGCCGTAGTTGCCTTCGCCGCCCTTAACATTGTTAACCACAACAGAGGCTTCATCACCTGCATTTAAGGCTATCTGACGCATAGGCTCTTCCATAGCGCGTTTGGCAATATCTACACCGACGCTCTGGTCGTGATTAAGGGTATCTACTTCACCAAGGTTCTGCAGTGCACGGATCAGTGCTACACCACCACCGGGTACTACACCTTCTTCAACCGCTGCACGGGTTGCATGCAGAGCATCTTCAACACGGGCTTTCTTTTCTTTCATTTCTACTTCAGTGGCTGCACCTACTTTAATAAGGGCAACACCACCGGCTAATTTAGCCACCCGTTCCTGAAGTTTTTCCTTGTCGTATTCAGAAGAAGTTTCTTCCAGCTGACGACGGATTTGCTCAACACGGGCAGAAATTTCTGCCTGCTCACCGGCACCATCAATAATAGTGGTGTTTTCCTTACCAACCTGTACCCGCTTGGCTGTACCCAGATCATCCAGGGTCACACCTTCCAGACTCAGGCCAACTTCTTCAGAAATCACAGTTGCACCAGTCAGAATAGCGATATCCTGCAGCATGGCTTTACGACGGTCACCAAAACCTGGTGCTTTAACGGCAGTCACTTTAACGACACCGCGCATATTATTAACCACCAGAGTGGCCAGTGCTTCACCTTCAATATCTTCGGCAATAATAAACAGCGGTTTGCCGGATTTGGCAACCGCTTCTAATACTGGAAGCAGGTCACGGATATTAGAAACTTTCTTGTCGTGTAACAGGATATAGGGCGCTTCCAGATCCGCTGTCATGCTATCCTGATTGTTAACAAAGTAAGGGGACAGATAACCGCGATCAAACTGCATACCTTCTACGACATCCAGTTCATTGTGCAGAGCAGAACCTTCTTCAACGGTAATAACACCTTCTTTACCGACTTTTTCCATAGCATCTGCAATGATTTTACCAATGCTTTCATCAGAGTTGGCAGAGATAGAACCTACCTGACCGATGGCTTCAGAATCTTTACAGGGCTTGGACATACCTTCAATCTGGGCAACCGCCGCATCGACTGCTTTATCAATACCGCGTTTCAGATCCATTGGATTCATACCGGCCGCAACCGCTTTAAGACCTTCATTCAGAATAGACTGAGCCAGAACGGTGGCGGTAGTGGTACCGTCACCGGCCACATCAGACGTCTGGGAAGAAACTTCCTTCACCATCTGAGCGCCCATATTTTCAAATTTATTTTCCAGTTCAATTTCTTTAGCAACAGAAACACCATCTTTAGTGATGGTTGGTGCGCCAAAGGCTTTGTCCAGGACTACATTACGACCTTTAGGGCCTAATGTTACTTTTACTGCATTAGCCAGAGTGTTAACACCGGCAACCATAAGATGACGTGCGTCATCACCAAATTTTACGTCTTTAGCTGGCATGTTTTATACCTCAATAATTCTTTTATTGTTTCTAACTTAATTGTTAATAGAGTTAAAATATGTTTCTATGTGAAAAGTTATTCTGTGCTTATTCAACCACAGCCAGAATGTCTTCTTCACGCATAATCAGTAAGGTTTCATCACCAACCTTCACTTCATTTCCAGAATATTTTCCAAAGATAACCTTGTCGCCAGCTTTGACTTCCATTGCAATCAACTCACCATTGTTTGCAGTACGGCCATTGCCAACAGCAACGACTTCACCTTCGGATGGTTTTTCAGCTGCAGAATCTGGAATGTAGATACCACCAGCAGTTTTGGTTTCTTCTTCTAAACGTCGCACTACAATGCGATCACCAAGTGGGCGAATGTTCACTGTGTTATTTCTCCTTAAGATTTTTAGCACTCTATGTATATGAGTGCCAGACATCATGGTTAAAAAAACCGAATACTCTTAAAAAGGATCCGGAATCTAATCTTATGTCCTGTAATTTGGGACAGGGGTTTTTATTTCAAGACCTTTTTTAAAAAAATTGTAACTATTCAACATAAAATCAGCATAAATTACCGTATCTCCCTGCAGGGCCTGTATTTTCGGGGACGCTCAAGCACATCCATGTGTCGCTTTATCTCGGCATCCTGCCTCCATAAACCCCGTAAACACAGGCCCTGCAGAAAGATACTCTTATCATGTTTAAATCATGCTAAATAGTTACAAAAAATACTGCAAAAATTACTACTAGTCTTTATCCGGATCAGTCTTAGCTTCAATAATATGAACCTGCTGAATCCTTGCCTGGTTTTTCTGATGCTGCTGTTCCGGGGTTAAGTCTTCATATTCTCCATCGAAATAATCACCCTGCGCTCTGAAGCCGGATACCCGTGCTTTTAATAGTGAACTGTCAATTAACTTACGAGCTATAAATCGCCGCAAGGGTGGAATAAGCAGTAAAAAGCCAATTGTATCAGTAAAAAAACCCGGCATTAACAGACAGATGGCTGCAAACAATAACATGACACCTTCAAACATCTCGGTTGCCGGCAGCTCTCCCCTATTCATAGCCGTTTGTGCCTTCTGCAATGTGGAAAAACCCTGCACACGGATCATACTGACACCCAGTACTGCCGTAAAAACAACCATAAGAACCGTTGGGAAAGCGCCAATGACACCACCGACCTCAATCAGTAAATAAATTTCCAGCAGGGGGATGCCGATAAACAGCAATAAAAAAAACAATAATGGAGGCATAGTTTTCTCAAAACAGGTGAACCTATTGACCCGACAATGGTCGTATCCTTAATATCCGGCAATACGGTTCGGTTATAAATTTAAAGAGTATTTGCTAAACACTCCGCTGTAACATAAAATCCTGCTACTTTACATTAATGGGGCAGGAGGATACTTTTTTCAAATGGCAGAAGTTAAAAATACACAAAACGGGCCGTTTCAACTGGTTATATGCAGTTGTCCCAGTGAGGAAAATGCTGTCAGTATTGCAGAAAACGTCGTTGCACAGCGACTGGCCGCCTGTGTTAATGTGATGCCTGCAGTCTATTCAGTTTATCAATGGCAGGATAATGTGGAATCTGCCAAAGAAAATCTGATTTTAATTAAAACCAGTAAGGACCGATATCCGGCTCTTGAAAAGGTTATTAAATCATTGCATCCTTACGAAGTGCCTGAAATAATTGCCCTGGATATTAGTAGTGGTTTACCGGAATATCTTCAGTGGCTGGAAAATAGTATAAAGTAGCTTCATGATTCATGGATGGTTCTTAGTTACTAATAATTAATAAAAAAATGGTTCCCTCATTATGTCAATACGATTTATTTTATTTATAGTGCTTACTCTGGTGTCAGTTTCCAGCTGGGCAGAAGAAGATGAGTTTTTACAGCCAGAGCAGGCATTTGCTATTCAGCCTGCTAAAGTTATTAGCGGGCCTGACGGCAATCAGCTGGAAATCCACTGGAAAATTGCTGATGGCTATTATATGTATCGTGACAAGGTGGCCTTTAAACCCAAAGATGACAGCCTGACAATTCAAAAGGCCATACTATCTCCCAGTAAAACCAAAGATGATCCTTATTTTGGAAAAATTCAGATTTATAAACATGAGTTAGTCGCTAAAATCCCTTTTTCTTCCTCTAAAGAAAAAGACACGCTACTCACTTTACTAACCAGAACACAGGGCTGCGCTACTGGCGGTATCTGTTATCCTCCACTTAAACAGCAAGTCACCTTTAAACAGCCTGCCGCCGCGCTTACAAGCAATGTTAAAAACAATGTAAAAACCACTCCGGGTGTAGACAGCTCCCAACCTGCTGCCAGCCCTTTAAATAAGCTGGCCAACCTGGGCGCTGACAATTCTCTGCCCGGTGATGAATTACTCGGTCCTGATGAAGCCTTTAAATTCTCTCTTGCTGTTGATCCAGCCACACCCAATCAGCTCAATGCCATCTGGTCTATTGCGGATAAATATTACCTGTATAAAGATAAATTCAAGTTTCAGGTGGTGGGTGATAATAGCTTTTCTATCGGACAGATAAAATTTCCACCGGGCAAGGCCAAAAGTGATGAATATCTGGGTGACTATGAAGTTTACTCCCATGACCTGTCCATCAATATTCCTATTGTCGGTAACGGCAATCCGAATAAACCCCTGGCTGTTAAGGTCAGTTATCAGGGCTGTGCAGAATCCGGTGTCTGCTATCCTAAAATAACCAAAACTATTGAGCTGGATATTTCCAGCTTTTCTGCCATTTCCAATAACAGCGTACCGGTAAAACCTGTTAATACCAATAATGGACAAGCGGCAGTGCAGTCAGAACAGGATGCACTGGCCGGTCTGTTAAGCTCAGACAACACCTTAATTGCCCTGCTTACCTTCTTTGTTATCGGACTGGGTCTGGCTTTTACTCCCTGTGTTTTTCCCATGATCCCTATTTTATCCGGCATCATTGCAGGACAGGGCAGCAATGCCGGTAATAAAGCCTTTATTATGTCGCTAGTGTATGTCCTGTCTATGGCAGTGGTGTACACCATTGTCGGAGTGATCGCCGGGATTTCAGGGGCTAATTTTCAGGTCCTGTTCCAGAATCCCTGGGTATTATCCGGTTTCGCTCTGATCTTTATTGCTCTGGCATTGTCCATGTTTGGCTTTTATAGCCTGCAATTACCCTCCTCACTGCAATCCAGAATATCTGAATTCAGCAATAAACAGCAAGGTGGCACCTTAATTGGTGTGGCAATTATGGGGGTGTTATCAGCTCTGATTGTCGGCCCCTGTATGGCACCGCCTCTGATGGGTATTTTACTGTTTATCAGTCAGACCGGCGATCCGGTACTGGGCGGCAGCGCTCTATTTGTAATGAGTCTGGGCATGGGTGTTCCACTGATTATTATCGGCACATCTGCCGGTAAGCTGATGCCCAGAGCTGGAATCTGGATGGATACTGTTAAAGCGGTCTTTGGTGTCAGTATGCTGGCAGTGGCCATCTGGATGATGGAAAGGGTCTTGCCTGAAATGGTTATTATCTGGCTATGGGCCATTCTGATATTTACCTCCGGCGTTTATATGGGAGCTATGACACCTATTCATGAAAACACCACTGGCTGGGGTCGTCTGTGGAAATCCCTTGGCCTGATACTCATGCTTTATGCAAGTATTCTGATTGTCGGTGCTGCCAGTGGCAACACTGATTATTTTCACCCCTTAAGAGGTTCACAATTGATGATGTCCGGCAGCGGCCAGCCGGTTCGTTCCCAGCATGTCAGTTTTGAACGCATTAAGTCAATGCAGGATCTAAATCAGAAACTGGCTCAGGCAAAGCAGCAAAACAAATTTGTTATGCTGGATTTTTATGCCGACTGGTGTACCTATTGTAGAAGCATGGAAAAAACCACATTTAAATCCCGGAAGGTGGTTGGGGCATTAGAAAATCTGCTGGTATTACAGGCAGACGTGACGGATATGGATGACATTGATAATGCTCTGTTAAAAGAGTATCAAGTCCCTGCACCGCCTGCAATTCTGTTTTTTGATCCTGCTTCCGGTGAAGATCGTAACTTTCGAGTAGTGGGGTATAAGGACGGTGATACCTTTGCTCAACATATAGAATCTTTTATCTCTCATCATCGTTAATCGACTATTATGAATAAAACTGTTTTTGTAGTGGCGGTACTGCTGATAGCGGTTACTGGCTGGTTTTTACTGGCTCTTAATAGCACCCCAAATAACGCATCCGACAGCATCGTTATCAATAAATCACATACACTTAAACGCCAGGATTTTATCCTTCCGGACTTACAGGGCAGACCTCAAGCCTTTTCTCAATGGAATGATAAAGTAGTTGTACTTAATTTCTGGGCCACCTGGTGTCCACCCTGTCGCCGGGAAATACCCGATTTTATAGATGTTTACCACCAATATCAGAACCAGGATCTGGTTATTATTGGCGTGGGTACAGACAATCCCAAAACAATAGCGGCTTTTGTTAAACAGTTTAATATCCCCTACCCCATTCTGACGGGCGAAAGAAAAGCCATGCAGATCTCTTATCAATACGGCAACCATACAGGTGCTCTGCCTTATACTATTGTATTTGATAAAAAAGGGATTATTCGCTACCGAGCGGGGGGATTAATGTCTCGTCAAAAACTACTGGCCCTGGTTAAACCGCTTTTATAAGAGTTACATCCCAGCTAACCCAGGGTTTCGCCTGTATATTTTCGGGTATTTACCTATTTTAGCTATTCATTATTTCCTAATATTGATGCTATTATGCTGCCATTTGCAGTGAACTCTACAAGTTTTAACAATTCTGGCATTTTCACTGGACAAATCGGATGTTCTATTGCACAATAATTAAAATTCACTGATTTTTCGTTTTGTTTAATGCGTAAGTTATTAAATTTATCACTAATTCATCACTAAGGGATAAGATAGCTTCAGAGTTGAGCATGTTCGTAGCGAGTAAGCAGACAAAATTTAATCTGTAATTATTCCTGTAATAATTGTGG
>JALSUJ010000350.1 GCA_027071355.1 Gammaproteobacteria bacterium
AATTTCTTTTTCCTTAGCCAGTTCATCAGCGTCCAGAGACGTTTCATCCAGACCTTTTGGTTTGCTGGCAGCGATGTGCATAGCCACGTCTTTAATCAGTTCTTCATTACCGCCCTGCATATCCACTACAACACCAATCTTGGTACCGTGCAGATAAGCACCTAGTTGACCATCGGTCTCAAAGGTAATAAAACGACGAACCGACATGTTTTCGCCAATTTTAGCTATCATGGTTTTTAATACCGTTTCGATAGTATCTTCGCCATCATTTAAGGATAACTGTAGCAGTTCAGCCACATCAGCAGGCTGCTCACTTAAAATACGTTGGGCCACAGCTGTCGCAAAATCACCAAATTCATCACCCATAGCAACAAAGTCAGTTTCACAGTTTACTTCCAGCATGACACCTTTTTTTCTGTCATCACTGAACTCTGCAACCACTTTACCTTCAGCCGCAATGCGGCCTGCTTTTTTATCTGCTTTTGCCAGACCGGTTTTACGCATATGTTCTATGGCCGCATCAATATCACCGTCCATTTCAACCAGTGCTTTTTTACATTCCATCATACCAGCGCCGGTGCGCTCGCGTAATTCTTTTACCATTGCAGCAGTAATTGCCATTTTAATTTGACCTCATATTTCTCTGCCGGAAGAAGACCTGTCATTCTACCGGTTTATTTATTTCTGGATATTTTTCCCATACTCCGTTAACTGAAATACAGGAAAAAATAACACCCCTGTTAGCTTTGTGATTAAGAAGTCTGTTTTTCAGCTTCTTCTGAACTATCTACTTCTACAAAATCATCAGCAACCACTTCAGTGCTGGCAGACTTGGCTTCAAGAATAGTATCAGCGGCTGTTGACATATACAGATTAACAGCACGTATGGCATCATCATTACCAGGGATAATATAATCAATACCGGACGCCTTATTATTGGTATCAACCACGCCAATAACAGGAATACCCAGCTTGTTAGCTTCCTGAACGGCAATTTTTTCATGACCTACATCAATCACAAATAAAGCCTGTGGCAAGTTATTCATATCTTTAATACCACCCAGACTTTTTTCCAGTTTCTCCAGCTCGCGGGAGTTCATTAGTACTTCTTTTTTAGTCAAGGTATCAAAAGTGCCGTCAGTGGATGCTTTTTCCAGATATTTAAGACGTTTAATTGACTGTTTAACTGTTTTAAAGTTAGTCAGCATACCACCTAACCAGCGATGGTTAACATAAGGCATATTAGAACGTAATGCCTGTTCTTTAATAGCGCGACCCGCTGCACGTTTAGTACCAACAAACAGGACTTTACCGCGCTTAGCTGCAATCTGGCTGACAAAGTTCATGGCATCATTGAACATTGGTAGAGTTTTTTCCAGATTGATAATATGGATTTTGTTACGCTCACCAAAAATATATTGACCCATCTTAGGGTTCCAGTAGCGAGTTTGGTGACCGAAATGAACGCCTGCTTCAAGCATCTGACGCATAGTGATTTTTGCCATAATTAATGTTCCTTTAATAGGGGTTAGATCTCACCCGCATCCCATAAACCAACCTGACTGATGCATTTGAGCATTTCCAGGCACCCGGATTTATGTGACGATACAGGTTCGGAATATTTAAATCCGCTCTCTAATGAGCCTGTGTTTCAGACCCTGTCCCGGATTTATACTGTTTTGCCTGCAATACTGACATATAACAAGGCGTGCGTATTATTCCACAAAAGCCTAAAAACAACAATCTTTCTTTGAATCTAAAAGCAATAAAAGAGATAATGCATCCAACCAAAATTTGAGCGATAAACAGACAACTTATGAGTATTACTATAAAAACCCCCGGGGAGATCGAAAAAATGCGCATTGCCGGCAAACTGGCCGCTGATGTACTGGAAATGATCACCCCTCATGTGCAGGCCGGGATCACCACTGATGAACTGGATAAAATCTGTCATAATTTTATTATTAATGAACAACAGGCTATTCCTGCTCCACTGGACTATCATGGTTTCCCTAAATCCATCTGTACCTCCGTTAACAATCAGATCTGTCATGGTATTCCCAGCGATAAGAAACTCAAGAACGGCGATATCATCAATGTGGATATCACGGTGATTAAAGACGGCTATCACGGAGATACCAGCATGATGTTCTTAATTGGCAAACCCAGCATTCTGGCACAACGTTTATGCCGCATAAGTCGTGAATGCCTGTATGTTGGTATAGACATGGTTAAACCCGGGGTTCATTTAGGTGATATAGGTCATGCCATTGCTCGACATGCAGAACAACAGAATTTATCAGTAGTCAGAGAATATTGTGGTCATGGCATTGGTCTGAATTTTCATGAAGATCCTCAGGTTCTGCACTATGGCAAACCCGGAACGCGGGAAGTACTTGAAGAAGGCATGACCTTTACCATTGAACCGATGATAAATGCCGGTAAACGTCACATCCGGGTATTGCCGGACAAATGGACCGTTGTTACCAAGGATCGAAGTCTTTCCGCCCAATGGGAACATACCCTCCTGGTCACGGCTGATGGTTGTGAAATACTAACCTTACGCAGCGATGAAGTCAGCCCGTTTGCTCAATCATCTGAGAATATAAATTAATGCAATTAAATATCCCGCCTGCCATAGAACTCTTATTTGATGTCAATGCTCTGCAGAACGAACTGCAACAGGCACAATCACCAGTTTTACCGCTTAAAAAGGCCGTTAAATCTATATATGAGACTCAGATTCAGCAGTTTAATGATCAGCAGAATATAGTGCATTTGATCCATGAACGGGCACAGGCTATCGATATTATTCTCAGGCTGGCCTGGGATTTTTATCATCTGGGTAATAATGCCGCTCTGGTTGCCGTAGGTGGTTATGGGCGCGGTGAACTGCATCCCTATAGTGATGTGGATTTGCTGTTGCTGCATGATGAAGAACATGATCTGGAATCAGAAAACCAGACCAATAAGGAATTTGTCGATAACCTGCATATGTTCATAGCCCTGCTATGGGATATTGGTCTTGAAATTGGGCATAGCGTCCGTACGGTAGAAGAATGCATTCAGGAAGCCTCTACGGATATAACCATTATCAGTAATTTAATGGAATCCCGTCTGATTACCGGGGAATTCACTTTATTTGAGCAGCTTTCCTCACAACTCAGTCCAGATAATATCTGGCCGACCAAAGATTTTACGGCCGCTAAAATTAAAGAAAAACAACAGCGTTATCTAAAATTTAATGAAACTGCTTATAACCTGGAACCCAATATCAAGGAAGGTCCCGGTGGGCTACGCGATATTCAGATCATTGGCTGGGTAGCGAAACGACATTTTAATGTCGAGAGTCTGAAACAGCTGATAGGGCATAATTTTCTGACCTCTCAGGAATACGAACAGCTGGAACACGGCCAGAATTTTTTATGGAAAATCCGTTTTGCCCTGCATGTTTTATGTAATCGACATGAAGAACGCCTGTTATTTGATTATCAAAGAGAACTGGCCAGTCAATTCGGTTATACCGATCAGGAAGGCAAACTGGCGGTAGAATGCTTTATGACCGAATATTACCAGACCGTTATGGAACTTGAACGCCTGAATGAAATGCTGCTGCAATATTTTCAGGAAGTCATTATTTATAGTGATTCTGATTCCAAACCGCAAAAAATCAACCGCCGTTTTATTAATTATAAAGGATATATTGCGGCAGCCAATCAGTTTATTTTTAGAAACTACCCTTTTGCCTTACTGGAAATGTTTCTTCTGTTATGCCAGGACCCTGAACTTAAAGGAGTTCGAGCCAGTACTATTCGTCTGGTACGCGCACACAGATATCTGATAGATGACAGCTTTCGTAAGGATTTACGCTGCCGCAGCCTGTTTATGGAAATATTACGTCAGCCCTTTGGTATTACCCATGAAATGCGGCGCATGAACCGCTATGGCGTCCTGGCGGAATACATTCCTGAATTTAAAAAAATTGTGGGTCAGATGCAGCACGATCTCTATCATGCCTATACCGTAGATGAACACACCTTAAAAGTTTTGCGGAATGCCCGTAGACTTTTCGTTCCCGAACATGATCATGAATTACCGCTGGCTAGTAAAATAGCCAAAATGTTACCTAAACCGGAAATTTTATATCTGGCCTGCCTGTTCCACGATATTGCCAAGGGCCGAGGCGGAAACCATGAAAAACTGGGTGCCGTAGATGCTGAACATTTCTGTCAGTTACACGACCTGAACCTGAGTGATACCCGTCTGGTTACCTGGCTGGTCAAAAATCATCTGGTTATGTCCATTACGGCACAACGCAAGGACATCAATGATCCTATTGTCGTTCACGAGTTTGCTCTACTGGTTGGCGATCATCTGTACCTGGACTATCTGTACCTGCTGACCGTCTCAGATATTAGAGCCACCAGTCCAAAAGTCTGGAACAGCTGGAAAGCCGCACTGCTGGCACAACTTTATAATCTGACCCGTATTGCACTTAACAAAGGTCTGGAAAATCCGCAGGAACAGGAAGAAGTAATTAATAACGCCAAAGCCATGGCTATGGTGCAATTAACCCGCCAGGACTATGGCGAACAGGAAATTAATGAGTTATGGCATTCTCTGCCTGCAGACTATTTTATTAAATTACAACCGGATGAAATTGCCGGTCAGACACGTGCAGTACTGGAAGCCAGTCATAGTTCAGAGCCAAAAGAAACTATTGTACTGGTCAATAATAAAAATCAGCGCGGTGGTACCGAAATTTTTGTCTATACACCCAGAAAGGATTATGTCTTTGCGCTGGTAACCTCAACTCTGTCACAACAGATGCTAGATGTCTTTGAAGCCAAAACATTTACTTCTTCAAATGGTTATACCTACCACACCTATTTTGTACTGGATGAAAATGGTGCTGCCATTGATGATCCTGAACGTCTGGACTGCATCCAGAACGCACTGGAAGAAAAACTGTCTCAGGAAGAATTCAATCTGCCGCCAATAAGTCAGCGACTGAGTCGAACACAAAAACAGTTCTCTCTGGAAACTCGGGTTCAATTTGATGAAGATCTGGAACACAATCAGTCAGTAATGACCATTACTGCCTCAAACCGACCGGCCTTATTATCCCGAATAGGACAGGCTCTGGTGGAGCATAATATCTCGCTGGAAAATACCAAAATCTCAACTTTTGGTGAAAAAGTGGAAGATGTATTTGTAATACGCGATGAAAATCAGCAGATTATAACTGATATCAAGAAACAGGAGCAGCTTCGTCGCAGTATTATTAAACTGGTGGATGAGCTGGAATAATTATTGCTGTATGAATTCCAGCCCATTACCATCCGGATCCCGGCAGAACAGTGCCTGTCGCCCTGAGCGACTCATGGTAAAGGCGATTTGATGCTCCTGCAGGCTGTTACTAATGGTATCAATATCTCGCACAAAAATGGCCAGATGTCGATCCCGACCCGCATGTCCCGGGGCACCCGATGGTGGATAAAATTCCGTTCTGGGCAGTTTTAACAGATGGATCTGCTGCGTGCCAATATCCAGCCAGGCACCTTCAAAGGCCATATCAGGACGCTGCTTATTCTGCTGCATACCCAGGATCCGGCAGAAAAAATATAATGCTCGGTCCAGATTTTCTACCACCAGACTACCATGGTGCAATGCGATATAATTTGACGACTTTATCATTTATTTATTGTATTACCATTAATCGAAATAGCAAAGATCATTTGCCTGAATGGTAGTTTTTCTTTTATAATGCCGCGGTCAGATTTTGAGAGCCAGATAATGAATCCTGCACTAGAACTGCTAAAACCATATCCATTTGAACAACTAGCCAAACTTAAACAATCTATTTATCCTAATGGTCAATTGAAGCATATTGCCCTGTCCATTGGAGAACCCAAACACAAACCACCGGAACTGGTTTTTGAAGCCATTAAGAACAATCTTGATGCTCTGGCCCAGTACCCTACTACAAGAGGCTTGCCTGAATTACGCCAGAGCATAGCCGACTGGCTGAAAAAACGCTATAAACTACCCGACGATATTATTGATCCGGACACCCAGATATTACCTGTTAACGGCACCCGCGAGGCTTTATTTGCATTTGCCCAGACAATAGTTAATAACAGGGAAAAAGATCCACTGGTGATTATGCCTAATCCCTTTTACCAGATTTATGAAGGAGCGGCCATTCTGGCCGGTGCAACACCTTATTTTGTTAATGCCTGTGAACGGACTTATTACATACCGGACTATGACAGTATTCCCAAAAAGATCTGGAAGCACTGCCAGTTATTGTATATCTGCTCCCCCGGTAATCCATCCGGTGAAGTGATAGATAAAACTTTATTACGACAATTAATTAAAATTTCCCAGTATTTTAATTTCGTCATTGCCTCAGATGAATGTTATTCAGAAATTTATCAGGATGAAGATCGACCACCACCGGGTCTGCTGGAAGTTGCCAGCGATATGGGGGTAACCAATTTTAAAAATCTGGTGGTATTTAACAGCCTGTCCAAACGCTCCAATGTCCCAGGTCTGCGCTCCGGTTTTGTGGCCGGTGATGCGGATATTATTAAAAAGTTTTTTCTGTATCGAACTTATCATGGCTCCGCCATGCCCATAACCACCCAGCATGCCAGTATGGCTCTATGGCAGGATGAACAGCATGTTCGACAGAATCAGGATGCCTATCGGGAAAAATATAAGGCCTTTATAGATATTCTCGATCCGGTCATTGATATTTCTGCTCCACCGGGTTCATTTTATATCTGGCTCAAGGTCCCCTGCGGGGATGATGAAAAATTCACTTCAAAACTGTACGAAGAACAACATATTACGGTTCTTCCCGGCAGTTATTTATCTAGAACAACTGGTCAGGCCAATCCCGGCCTCGGCTATGTCAGAATCGCTTTAGTTGCTCCCCTTGAGGAATGCATTGAAGCTGCTAAACGTATACGCACTTATCTAAAGCGTTATAAGGAATAATTATGACTGATATGCAAGAAGTAATCGAACAGGCCTTTGAAAACCGGGCAGAAATCACCCCGTCTGCAGTTGACACCCATGTTAAAGAAGCGGTTTCTGAAGCCATTCAGATGCTGGATACCGGTCGCCTGCGAGTTGCTGAAAAAATTGATGACAACTGGGTCGTTAATCAATGGCTTAAAAAAGCAGTGCTGCTGTCTTTCCGTATTGAAGACAATCATTTTATGAAAGGTGCTTTTACCAACTATTTTGATAAGGTTGAATCCAAGTTTCAGGATTATAATTCCAGAGATTTTCGTGAAGCCGGTATCCGGGTAGTTCCTCCTGCCACCGTCCGCAAAGGCGTTTACATTGCCCCAGGCGTGGTTTTAATGCCATCCTATTGTAATATCGGTGCCTATGTTGACAGCGGTACCATGGTAGATACCTGGGCCACTGTCGGCTCCTGTGCCCAGATTGGTAAAAATGTCCATCTTTCCGGTGGTGTGGGTATTGGCGGCGTACTGGAACCTTTACAAGCAGGCCCTACCATTATTGAAGATAATTGTTTTATCGGTGCCCGTTCTGAAGTGGTTGAAGGTGTGATTGTTGAGGAAGGTTCCGTTATATCCATGGGTGTTTATATTGGTCAGAGTACCCGTATTTATAACCGCATGACCGATGAAATTACTTATGGCCGCATTCCTGCAGGCTCTGTGGTAGTATCCGGTAATCTACCCTCAGATGATGGCAAATACAGCCTGTACTGTGCTGTGATTGTAAAACAGGTAGATACAAAGACACTGGGTAAAGTGGGTATTAATGAGTTATTACGCAATATTTAATTGATATTTCAATCATTCTATTGCCCGATAAGCCTGCAATTGCAGGCTTATTTATTTTTATTTCAGGAAAAAATAATGATCACCTTATACGGTATTCCCAATTGTGATACAGTCAGTAAAGCCCGAAAATGGCTGAACGCTAATAATATTGAATATCAATTTCATAATTTTAAAAAAGACGGTCTGGATCAAAAAACGCTGAAAAACTGGGTAGAAAATCTGGGCTGGGAAATACTTTTGAATAAACGGGGTATGACCTGGCGCAAATTATCTGATGAGCAGAAAGCCGATATAGACAAAGATAAAGCTATAATGATTATGCTGGAAAATACCTCTATAATTAAACGCCCGGTCCTGGCTATTGATGATCAGCTATCGGTGGGTTTTAAACCTGAGCAATATCAGGCGCTTTTTAAT
>JALSUJ010000351.1 GCA_027071355.1 Gammaproteobacteria bacterium
ATAACTATTCAGCATGATTTATTTAGGTTTAAACCTGAAAAGAGTATCTGCCTGCAGTGCCTGTGTTTGCGGGGTTTATGGAGGCAGGATGCCGAGATAAAGCGACACAGGGATGTGCTTGAGCGTCCCCGAAAATACCGGCACTGCAGGCAGATACGGTAATTTATGCTGAGTAATTACAGTTTTTTTAGTTATCTATAAAGTCTGATTTTTTCGGATAATGCATACAATTTCAACTAAAACCGTCTAAACGTGGCAGGATAGGAAAGGGTTGATAATAAGAAAAAAATAGGGATATAAAACGAGTTTATATCCCCCCAAAGGAATAGAACGTATTTTGATTTTTGTTTATTTAGAAGATAGCGGTCACCTGGAAGGATAATATATCGCCCAGTTCATCCAGAGTTTTATCTGCAGTATTGTTGTCTCTACCATCTCCGTTTCGGAACGCATAGTTTACAGTAGCACGGGTTTTCTTATTAAAGAAGTACTGAGCACCTAGAGTCCAGGTTTTATATTTTCTTTCTACGCCTATACCATTAACATCCGGGGAGTTGTTGGTGCCTCTGTTATAAACATCATAGCGTGCAGCCAGTTCAATTTTAGGCATAACTTTATAACCAAAATCTACATACCAGCCGTCAGCTTCTTCATCAGTCAGCATATTAAATTGTGCAGCAAGTGGCTTTCCATTTGCTGGAGCAGTTCCTGAACTACCGGGAGTAGCACCACCGGTTAAACCATTAAAGATCATACCTTCTGCTTTATTGTATTCTGCAGCAGCACGAATTTTACCTTTTCTATAGGTGGTACCAATACCCCAGCGTTTGCGATCAAATTCATCTTTTGCAAAAGTAGCCCCAGGACCTTTACCTTTGCTAGTTAAAATTTCACGAGTACCCTTAGTATACCAGGCATAAGTTTTCCAGCCATTACGTCTGGCACGTTTGCCATCATAAACCTGTTCAGCAGACAAATAGAGATAATAGTCTTTATTATTATTATAATCTCCTTCATTTAAGCCAGCACCATTTCCGATCATTCCAGAATAAGAGAACTCCCAGTCTTCCATACCCTCAAATACAAAGGTATCAAATATCTGTATACCGGTATCTCGAGCTGCACCAAAGGCAGTCCATGTATTGCCTTTAGCACAAGCATTAGCATATTTTGCGTTAGAAGGTACTGGGCCAGCAGTAAAACAGGGTGCCTGGCCATCAATTTCCAAATGACGTTCTAATAACTGCTGATTGGCATAACCAGTAAAGTTAATCCAGTCAAATAAGGCAATACCCTGATAAACTTCTTCACTCATAGGGGTTTTAAACTGACCTACCCGTACCCGGGCACCAGGTATATGATTAAAAGTAACACTGGCATCAGTCAGTTCAACGGCAGAACCGTATTCTGTAATACCGTTTTTACCAAATTCAGCCAGGAAGAAATAGTTGATTTTATCGTCTAAAGGAAATCCCGCACCACGCACACCAATACGAGCACGACGTAACTGGAACTGAGAGTTGCTGTCCAGATTGGGCCCAATAGAATTAAAGGCTGCATCCTGTCCACCCCATGGATTTCCAACTCCAGTTGGTAATTTATTATTTTCCGCTCGTTCATACTGAGGCTGTAAAAAACCCCAGAGTTTAGCACGTGGTGCAGCGCCCTGTTGTTCTGTACCCTGAACCATTAACCAGTTAACGGCCTGAGCCTGACCAGCAATTAAAACACCACTGCCAACAGCAATAGCACAAAGTGATTTTTTAAATATATTCATAAATTTAATCCCAGATATTTTAAATATTAATTATATTTTTAATGTTGTTATAATGAGTTAAGGTTTTACCAGGGTATAACCTTGATCAACCAGATCCATAATGCGAACTACGCCGGCAGATACAGGAATTGCGACAGGGTTTAGTTCAGGTGGGTGTCCCAGTTTTTTGGTAAACGCTTTAATGGTGTTTTTACAGGCGGAAAAACGAACCCCTTCACTATTTAATCCATTAATTCTCTGGGTGTTTGTATTGCCCAGAGTCAACAGTCTAAGGCCTGGACCAAAGGCTACAATTTCAACATCTACTTTGTCAGCACCATAATGCTTTAGAATATTACCCGCAACGTTAAGTACTAGTGTCTGTTTAAAAGGATTGGGATCGCTGATCTGTAATACGACGTGTTTTTCAGCAAAAGGCTTTTCTTCACTGGCTATGCCAAGAAGTGGAACTAATAATAAAGATATTAGTAACGTTACTATTGAGATTTGTCTAAACATAATTACTCCATTTTTTTATAATTCATACTTTAAGACGCTGTGGTTTGGTTTTTATTCCAAAAAAAGTAAAAGAAATTATTGATCTGAGATTAAAAATATTATTAATATCTAATATAGGAT
>JALSUJ010000352.1 GCA_027071355.1 Gammaproteobacteria bacterium
CATTTTACTTATATTTGATGCTTTTTTTATTTTTTATATTCGTAGAAAACGTCAGGGACAGTTTAAAATAATTATTGAAAAAGGCGTGATTATTAAAAATGAAGGCAATATACCATCGGAATTTTTATACGATGTGCAACAGCTGGTGAGGATGTATAAGCCCGAAAATGTGATTATAAACGGCAGCGGTATCAAAAGCGGTGAGCCTAAAATGGAAATCAGAGGCGTTATAGAGCCTCAATTGCAGGAAAAAATTGAACAGGCCTTGAAATTAAGCTGCTAGGAAACCTGCTTCCCCATTCTTTTTACCTTTAACAGATCCTGTTGATTAGCGGAATCCAAGATGTCTGAAAACTCCCTGGACAATATTCGTATCATACTTGTTAACACCCAGTTTCCGGGTAATATTGGTGCAGTTGCACGAGCCATGAAAAATATGGGCTTATCTCGTCTTTATCTGGTTAATCCCGGCTGTAAACTGGACAAGGAAGCCTGGATTCGGGCCACCAGCGCGACAGAAATTTTAGAAAATATTATTACTGCCGATACTCTTAGTGAGGTAATTAGTGACTGTCAACTGGTGGTGGGAACCAGCACCAGAGACAGGGGCATGAGTCTGCCGATTTTAACCGCCAGGGAATGTGGTGAAAAAATGGCTGTAGAGGCCACCCGGGAGCAGGTAGCTCTGGTCTTTGGACAGGAAAGTTGCGGTCTGAGCGGAGAGCATTTATTACAATGTAATTTTCATGCTTATATTCCAGCTAATCCGGATTATACATCCCTTAATCTGGCTGCGGCAGTACAGACTTTTTGCTATGAAATTTTTCAGGCCAGTGAAGCTGAACAGGCTCAGCCAAGAGAATATCATTTTTACTATCCCAGTAATAAGGATATGGCCTATTTTTTTGAGCATCTGGAAAAAGTACTGACAGGCATTGGTTTTATTATTCCTCAACATCCGGGGCAGATGATGCAGCGTTTAAAACGCCTGTTTAATCGAGCCAGACCGGATGAAAAAGAACTGAATATTTTACGCGGTGTTTTGTCCGCAGTAGAAAAACAGTGTGATAAATTATCGGACAAATCCGAAAAATAGCTGGCTGATTATTCCATGCTTTAAATATCAGCCAATTATTTTCTGGGATGTTTGAATCTGAGCTAGAATAATAAAGGCCGATGGAAGAATACCTGATTTTTGCAGCCATAGGGGGACTGATTTTTCTGACACTATTTATCAATAGTGTTGCGGAAGCCTATGAGCAAAAACAACGTGAAAAACGCCTTAAAATCCTGTCTATAAAACGCGGTCTGGATAATATCAGTGATCTGTTATCGCGTTTGCAACACTGTGAAATAGGCAAAGATGTCAGGGAATTATTGCTCAATGAAGTCATGGCAAGAATTGAAGCTATCCAGCGGATAGATAGTCATTTTGGCGGGATACAGGCATTAATCGAAGAAGCAGGGGAGTCAGAAAAAAAGGAAAAAAATACTTCTGACAGCGATGGTTTTGCGGTCAAGGATGAACGGGAGTTTAAAATTAAACTGCTGGCTCTGGGGCATTTGATCCGCTTGCTTAATACTCGTGCCTGGTATACCCGAGTAAAAGCGGAACAATTAAAGGAACTTATCCGAAACATAAAGTTGTTACGCTGTGAAAAAATATTCCAGTTTTATGCAGATAAGGCCAATATAGAAGCTCAGAACAAGAAATATCTGGTGGCGCAGGAAAATTACCGCTATATTCTGCATATTCTCAACTCATCCGGTTTAAATGATCATCCCCGAATTATAGAACTGATAGAACAGGCCAACTTTATGCTTAATCAAATTGTTGTCGATATGAGTACACATATGCGTAATCTGTCCAGTAACAATAATAATGAAAATCAGGAACAGGAAAATGAAGCTCCAGAAGGCGGAGAAAAAAATCATGAATCATCTGAACAGTCAGATTGATTTAACTGCTTGCAGAGCTTCTATTACCTGAGTCGTTATCGCTGAACTGGACAAATGGCTGTCAGCATCTAAACTATCAGAATAATCTTTAACAGGGTCGTACTATGAGTGAGCTTGATGTCAAACGGTTGCTAATGCAGCTGGAAAAATCTATTCGGGAAATTAATCATGATATTATTAATCCCGAAATTGCCGAGTTGAAATTAAATGATTTGGGGCCGGTGGTAACAATGGTGGCACAGGCCAGGGCGAACTATTTAAAAGTTTTGTTTGAAATGGCTAACAAATCTGAAACTGAACGGCCGGATGCTGCACAGATAAACAGGCTCAAACAATTTCGTATGACTTATGAAGAGCAACCTAAAGATGCCGTTGCACTGTAGACAGCGATAGAACGGGGGTATCTGGATGTGGCTACTGAATAAGAACAA
>JALSUJ010000353.1 GCA_027071355.1 Gammaproteobacteria bacterium
AAGAATGAATGTGCAGTGATGTTCTGGCTCTGGAAAGTGCTACATAATAGAGTCGTTTAAAATAGTCTGAATTATTCTGATGATGTTCCTGTTGCAGAATAACATGCACCTCATCAAACTCCTTGCCCTTGGAACGATGAATAGTGGATACCACTATTTTGGTGGGCGTATCACTAAACTGTCCTGTAAAGACTTCCCAGGTGTAATTATTCCAGAAAGACAGAGTGAGTAAATCATGCTTTTCTTCAAAGTCACTGATATGTTTTAAGGCGACATTCAATTTGGATGAATCAGCGTATTCTTTAGCAAGAAAATCTTTTGCATTATCAAACAGAGTCTGACTGATAATTTTATCGTCTGTATCCAGATTGGTTTCCAGAAAATGACTGAAGGCACTGATTTCAGCCATCATATACAGATGAAAGCCTTCATTTTTTAACAGGTAGGAAACATCCAGCGCTGGATCGTCTTTCAATATGGAATAAATATCCAGTACCTGCTCGTTTTCATGACTAAGTATGGCAATGGTTTTCTGGCTGCTGTTTTGAATAAAGGGCAATAGAGCGGTTAAAAATTCGGGTGTCTGGTAATAATGCAGAAAAACCTCACCCGATTGACTGCTATACGGCTTAATAACTTTATACTCGTCAATTCTTTCTAGAATTTCTGACGCGAACTGATTATTGCATTGAACAATTTTGCTTTTACTGCGGAAATTCATCCCCAGTTTATACCACTTTCGTTTATCTTTTTCCTGTTTACCTTCATCTTTTTTAAATTGATTAACGAAGCGCTTCATATAGTCAATACTGGCACCATTGGTCATTTCCATAATACATTGATCGTCATCACCCACCGCAATCATACGCACATCCCTGGCACGATCCTGGCCTTTCATTTCAGAAAACTGCCGATACAGTTCATAAATAAACTCAAAGGCATCCTCATTAATATCCTGAAATTCATCTAAAATAACTGCATTTTTAAAGGGTAGAAACAGCTCATTATTTTTCAGTTTTTGAGTCACCCTGGGGATCAACTGATCAAAATCATGCTGGGCTTTCTGATTATTATCAAAACCAATACCGGCCAGTTCAGTGGCATAACCGTGAAAGGTATAAATATCTATGTCATAAGCCAGATCACTGAGCAGTTCAAACAGTCTTTGTTTAAACTCATGAGCCGCAGAACGGGTAAAGGTCAGCATAAGAAAATGTTCCGGCTTATAATCACCATCAATGATCATGTGTGCAATTTTATTGACCAGAACTTTGGTTTTGCCGGTTCCAGGCCCGGCCAGTATCAGCATAGCCGGGGTTTTTTCGTCAAAGACGACGGCTTTTTGATCATCGGTCAGACCATGGACAATTTTTTCGTAACGGTCTTTGGAAATGGGTAGTTTGAGTTTTTTACTCAGCTTGTAGAAACTGACAAATTGAGTAAAATCCAGGGTAAAGTAATCGGTTGCAAATTTACCGGCCAGCATGGGATTTCGACTGAGCAGCTGGACATAATGTTCCATAATATGAACGGCTGAGCGCTTTCTCTGGTAAAGGGGAGCCATGCGCAGCTTATAATCTTCTTTGGTATACTGTTTATTACTGCTCAGGGCATTATCAATATAAACTTCTATCTGCATATGATGCAGAACCCGACCCCCTTCCAGGCGCAATAAACGGATATTGTGCAAAAAAAGCACTGCCTTATCATAAACATTAACGGATAATTTTTTACCCAGTTTGTGGTTGCAGTGCTGCATCATTTTTTCATAGGTAATCAGTGTTTTTTTATCGTTATCCTCGGTGATGTTTTCACCTTTACTGATAATATAATGCACAACGGCCTGAACTATAGTCACAAACTGCTTAATGGCTTTATTCAGATAGTTAGAATCATGTACTTTGGCATACCAGGCATGATCGCCTACTTTATCTCTATAGCATTCAAACAGACCTTTTTTAGTCAGGTTTAATAACAGGTTTTTTAGAAAATAACTATAATCGGCGCATTGAATTGAGATCCCTTCCCTGTTAAGTGCAAAATTGAGTTCTTTCAGTTTAAAGCGTTGATGGGACAGTTCATAAAGCACCGATGCCAGGTGTTGTTCAAGTGCAGAAAGGGTGTTGTTTAACTGGCGTAATTTTTTGGGTCTGAGCTCGCTGATCAATAAATCTTCTTTCAGTGAAACCAGTTCCAGATCACGCATTTTATCCAGCACATGATAGACTTCATCGGTATTAAGATTGAGGATCTCTGACAGTTCTTCAATGGATATGGAAAAGCGTTCGGTACTGCGTTTAATCAATACCTGAGCGAGTAAGATAATGGACTGATATAATGTCCTGCTGGCGCTATCATCACTTTGATCCGATAAGCCATTGTTGTGCAGAGACTGATGCAGCTGCTCCATAGTCTTAAATTCAAATGAGCTTACCCAGACTTCCGGTACGTTATAACCCCTGCGGATATAACCGGCTCGTTCCAGTTCTAATAAGGCGGTTTTAACTTTGCTATCAAAGTCAGACTGTTCATCGTCGGTTTTCATTCCGGCACTTTCAGCCAGCTCGTTGATGGATACTACAATTTTTCTTTGCTCACCCACTTTGCGTCCTTTATAGCGACGAATGGACTGAAAGATTTTTTTAATTTCCGGATGAGTGACTTTCTGGCGGATCAGAGAGAAAAAGATTTTGTCAAAATCTTCATTATTAAACAGAATATGACAATGTGATTCCTGCCCATCCCGACCGGCCCGACCAGATTCCTGCATATAGTCTTCAAGACTCGAAGAAACCTCATAATGGATCACATGACGAATATCGGGTTTATCAATCCCCATACCAAAAGCGGTTGTGGCAACAATACCATCAGCATCATTGCTGATAAAATCATTGAGTACCTGATTTTTTGCAGCACTGCTCATGCCGGCATGAAAGGCATAAAAAGGGCGTCCTAAATCCGTTGAAAGCTGTTCCGCCAGCATTTCACATTGTTTACGGCTGGAGGGATTGTATACCAGACAGGGCTCTTTAATAGTTCTGATCTGGGCTAGCAGTTGTTGGGTCTTGGCTTTTTTGCTGGCATAACATCGGGCGGAATAGAGCAGATTATTTCGTTTGGGAGAGGCAATATAATGTTCAAAAGAAATATTCAGCTGGGATTTAAAATAGCTCTCTATTTCTTCAATGGTCTTTTTATTAGCGGTTGCAGTAAAGCAGGAAAGGGGAATGCGATCTGAATATTTTTTATCCTGTATTTTTTGAATAAACTGGGCGATATAAAAATAATCGTGTCTGAAATCATTCCCCCAGGTGGCTAAGCAGTGCGCTTCATCAATGACAATACGCTCAATATAACGATAAGACAGAATGCGTTCAATATTTTTTGAACGCAGAGATTCAGGTGCCAGATATAAAATATCAATACTGCCATTGATAACCCGGCGAATAATATTACGCCGTTCCGGCATGGTCAGATAACCACTTAATGCTTCAGCAGAAGCCAGCCCGGCCAGTTTGTTATTGAAGTTAAAAATATGATCCTTCATTAACGCCTGCAGTGGTGAAATGACCACGGTCAGTGCCCGGGTTCGTCTGGCTTTAATAATGGCGGGCAGCCAGAAGGTAAAAGTCTTGCCTCCACCGGTAGGCAAAACGGCAAGAATATCCTCCTGCTGCAAAGCCGCTTTAATAATATCCCTTTGTGAAACCTCATCAAGCGCTTCAATCAAATCGTCCTCAGATTTAAACTTTGGAAAACGTCTGAAATTGCCAAATCCAAAATATTTCAGGGCTGATTGTTCCAGAGACGAAATTTCAATGTTTCGGTTAAAGGTCAGGCTATTCAGCTTTTCCTGAATACTGGGATAATCAAAGTGAATTTTAGGAGGGAAAGAACGTATTTCTTCAATCTCACCATGAAGCACACTGATAATATAAGCCAGTTCTACCGGATGTTCAGACACCTGAGCGATTAAATGTTCGGGTGACTGAATCCTGTCATTCAGTTGTTTAAAAATCGCTGCAGACAGAGAAGCTGAATCCCTATACGGTGTAATATCAGCTTTAAGGAGTTTAAAAAAAGGCTTAAATTGACTGGTTTGATAGAGCAGAGAAAAGTAAATTTGTTGTAATGAAGGTGATAATTGATAAAAGCGTTCAATGATCTGCAGTAATAATGCTCTGGTGAGCAAGGCATCCTGTAATGGATCATTGCTCTTATTGGGATCATGATCTTTATAAGACTTGGGCAGTTTATGCAGGGTATTTTCGGAGAAAAACAGCAAAGAGAGTTCAAGTGTATCAATGAGCTCCAGATGAGTGACCCGTGATGCCAATGAAGAATTGAGCAGATAATGATAATCAAAGGAGCGAAGATTATGACCACACAGGTAAACAGGCTGATAAGATGACAGTCGGTTGGCTAAAATTTTTACAGAATGACTTTTTAGTTGCAGATCATCAAGAACCACTCCGGTTTCCCTGATACTTTTTTTATGTGGGTCTGAATTTAACGGTTCCAGATCTAAAAAAAGTATCTGACTGAGGTCTGCTATAGTCATTAAATTGACTCAAATAGAAGTTCTAATTTATTGAAAAATAATCATTATTTACTAAAGAATAGCATAAAACACAGGCTTTTTCCCTAATCCACATGCCCAATTCGCAGTACTAAAGAGAGCCGTAAATATTTCTCCTGAAACAGGCATAATATTTATTATGCTATAATCAGCTAATTACAAAAAAAGTGCTTCCAGTGCGACAATTTTCTTTTCTTATTATTTTTATACTTCTTATTTCAGCCTGTACTACAGAGGCCCCAAAAGCTGTTAAGGTACAGTTACCTAATCAACAGGTATCTTTTTTCAAGGATGTCAAACCAGTTTTAGATAATCGCTGTGTGGTATGTCATTCCTGTTATAACTCGCCCTGTCAGGCAAAGTTTAGCTCTATTGAAGGCATCGACAGGGGTGCAAGCAAGATACGGGTTTATAATGCCCTGCGTTTAAAAGCACAGCCGCCGACACGGCTGTTTATAGATGCCAGGACTACCCCGGAGTGGAGAAAAAAAGGTTTTTATTCCCTCACCAGGAATCTGAGTGAGGTGAATGGAAACTACCACGATTCGATTATGCTGCAATTATTAAATGAGAAAAAACGCCACCCTCAGATTATAGGTGATTATGCTCCAGAACACGATGAACTTATATGCCCTAAAGATAAATACGAGCTGGGGAAGTATTTAAAGATAAAACCCAACCATGGAATGCCTTATGGTTTTCCGGCTCTTCAGGAAAAAGACTTTCAGACACTGGCCAGTTGGTTAGCTCAGGGCGCAGAGGTGCAGGCCGATGAGCTGGAGCAATACCAGAGTGTCTCAAAAAATGCTCAGAAAGATATCGTCAGATGGGAGCACTTTTTTAATCAGCTGGATCCAAAACATCAGGTTACGGCACGTTATTTATATGAACATCTGTATCTTGCCCATCTTTATTTTCCCACTGCAGAGGGAGAGTTTTTTCAGCTGGTACGCTCTTATACACCGGTGGGTGAAAAAATAGATATTATCCCCACTTTACGGCCGTTTGATGATCCGCAAACCAAGCAGTTTTATTACCGGCTGAAAAAAATTGCTGCGACTATTGTTCATAAAACCCATATGGTTGTGCGGTTTGACGACTGGATGTATGAGCGTCTGCAAGAGCTTTTTATCAAACCGAAATGGCCACAAGAAGCACATTTTATCTCTTATGATCCTAAAATAAGTGCCAACCCTTTTATTGCTTTTGAGCAGATTCCGGCATCATCAAGATATCAGTTTTTACTCGATAATTCACGCTATATTGTGATGACTTTTATTCGCGGCCCAGTCTGTCGCGGCCAGATGGCGTTGAATGTCATTCAGGATCATTTCTGGGTCTTTTTTAAAGATCCTGGCTATGATATTACCGTACAAAACCGAGATTTGATCCATAGTCAACAGCAAAATCTGGCATTACCCATTGAAAAGGTAGAAAAGAGTGTTATGGCCACTTTTAGTGACGCTTATAGATTACGTTATGAAAAATATTATAAAGCCAAAAAAGCAGCCGTCAGAAAACAGTATCCAAATGGCTATTCATTAGAGTCAATATGGGACGGAAAGCGTGTGCAGGATGCACCGGCACTGACCATCTATAGACACTTTGATTCGGCTTCTGTAAGTCGAGGCTTGCTGGGTGAAGAGCCCAGAACCATATGGGTGATAGATTACGCACAGCTTGAAAGGATTTATTATGCTTTAGTTGCTGGGTACGATGTTTTTGGAAATGTCTCACATCAGACAAATATACGCCGTTATATGGATTTTTTACGTATTGAAGGGGAGTTGAACTTCCTGGAATATATGCCGGAAAAACAGCGTTTAGCTATGCTGAAAAGCTGGTATATCAATGATAGAAGTCTCGACAGAGAAAAATATGAGCAGCTTGAACGTTATAGCTGTGGTATCGACTATAAAACAGATCGTTATAAAACAGAGTTTGTAGGCATGCTAGTAAACCAGCGTTTTAATCCACAGCTGCATATTGGATTTGACAAAATGAACTATTATAAAAAGGGGGCGTCTTTACCAGAAGGTTATGATACCAGTGAAGATTATTTGCGAGCGGCACGGGCTCTTGCTCTTCCTGGCAGTGGCTTTGTCAGAGTTATGAATGACTGGGGGGCAAATAATCTGTTTTTGCGTATTGATATGCCGGATGGTAGCTATATCACAAAGGATTTTGTGATAAACAGATGGCATGACAATGTCAATTCAATGTTTAAAGAAGCCAGTACTCTTGATGCAAGCAAAGATACTATCGATATTTTAGATAAATTTGTGGGCTCGTATCCAAATGTTTTTATGGTGGTTCCTTTTGAAGAATTACCCCTATTTTTAGACTTAATGAAAAATACCCGGGGTAGTGAGGCTGATATTGCAAAGCTTAAAAGCTATTTCATCAGTCGAAGTAATCCTCATTTCTGGGAATATTATGAGTGGTTTCAAAATGTTTCTGATAAGCAGAAAGGGATAGAAGCTGGTTTGTATGATCTTAATCGATATGCGCGTACCCCATGGACAGATTAAAACTAAAGTTGTCTTTCAGAGGTGCTTAATGCCTGGATGTTTATGGTTATTAAGATATTTTACCGGGGCACCATTGATGGTCAGTAGACGTATTTCTCTGGAGGATGTTACATCCCTGCAATCAAAATCTCTGCAAACCTGAGGTCTTTCATTGTGAATGGAGCAGCGGCCTTTTTCCAGGTATTGACAACCATCAATGCCGATTAGAATACGAGGTACACCAAAATGCTCAACCTCGTCAGGTTCCAGTGCTATGATATCGTACGAAATGCAGCAACTACCGGCGCATTTACTGCAAGGAGGCTCGCCTGTCATCGTTGTTTACTCTTTAAATTTTTATCCGGGGATAAAATGAATAGAAATTCCAGGCCAGTTTTTTTGAGCTGAAGTTGATAAGTTTTAAGCTACTCTACCACGTTGCCTGGTCAATGTCGTCCGGTAGCCGCCCCTGATTTAAATATAATATTAATTCCCTCTCCCTATGTCTGTGGGGAATGGGATTTTTCCAGGGTTATAGGAGAAGGAATTATTTGAACAATAAATACCGTTTTAAATTAGCAGTCTATCAGGTATTAACGTGCAAATAAGTTGGCCAGCTGATAGTAAGAGTTATCACTGCCCATCACATTGACAACCGAACCTGCTGATTTACAAGTTACTGTAAATGTTGTATTTTTTTTACGCCGCATTATCTCTTGATAGACCTTTAAAGCATGTTCTCTCATGTTGCCTGGAAAAACAATATAACAGGCTTTCATTTTAGGGGTGGCATTATCTGAACCGCTCACAATAATTTGAACTCTGTTATTTGATAAAGTTGAATAAATAATTGAACGTAATGGATAGACTTTATTGGCCTGTGAATTGGTCATTAAGCGCAGGTTGCCAGCAAAAGTAGTTAAAGGAATAACTAGCAGGGCAATAATTAGAATTTTCATCGATTTTTATCTGTCTACACTCAAAGTTTAAAACATTCAACTTACTTCACGAATTTTTTAATACATTTTGACTTATCTTGAGATCTATATTCGCAAAGTTAAATAT
>JALSUJ010000354.1 GCA_027071355.1 Gammaproteobacteria bacterium
GATATAAATAAGGTAAATAAAATGAGTGATATCCCAGCAGAGTTAAAATACACCGCCTCACATGAATGGGTACGTGTTGAAAGTGATGGCAATTTGACCATAGGTATAACTGAACATGCCCAAGGCTTATTAGGTGATATGGTCTATGTTGAATTACCTGATATTGGTGATGAGTTTGAGGCAGAGCAAGAATGTGCTGTGGTTGAATCAGTAAAAGCTGCTTCTGATATTTTTTGTCCCATTGAAGGTGAAATTGTGGCCATTAATGAAGAACTAGAAGATTCTCCTGAACAAATCAATGTGAATGCCTATCATGAAGGTTGGTTGTTTCGTATCAAACCAATGGTGGAAACACATATTGATAACTTAATGAGTGCTGATGATTATGCTGAATTAGTTGAATCTGAATCTCATTAAATACATTCAATATTTTCAGAAAAATTTATTTATTTATAAAAGCATTTACTATCTAAAATTGAGCTCATAATGCCCTATATTCCACATACTGAAGCACAAATAAAGCAGATGCTTGACACTATTGGTGTTGAGTCTATTGATGATCTGTTTGATGAAATCCCACAAGAATTACGTTCTGATTTGAATTCGTCTAATGCATCTGGATTGGATGGCATCCCCTTGGGTGTTTCAGAAATGCAGGTACAACGTTTTTTATCTGAAAAAGCGGTTTTGGATGGACAGCCTTTGTGCTTTGCTGGTGGTGGTGCCTATGAGCATCATATCCCTGCAGCCTTATGGGAAATTGCCTCTCGGGGTGAGTTTTATTCGGCTTATACGCCTTATCAAGCTGAAGCGAGTCAGGGTACCTTGCAAGTCATTTATGAATATCAAAGCATGATTGCCAGCTTAACCGCTATGGATGTTTCCAATGCATCTTTATACGATGGAGCATCGGGCTTGGCTGAAGCAATTTTAATGGCAGTTCGAGCCAATCGTAAAGTGAAATCCAAGTGTATTTTAATGCCAGAAAGTGTTTCTCCTGTTTATCGTCAAGTAGTTGAAACCATTGTCAAGAACCAAGGCATTCATTTGCAGTTATTAGCCGTTGATGACTCAGGTACGATTGATTGGCAACAAGTGCAGACACTTTCTTCTGATGAAAAAAAATATGCTGCCTTGGTGATCCCCCAGCCAAATTATTTTGGCTGTTTGGAAGAAGTACATCGCCTTACAGATTGGGCCCATGAGCAAGGTGCACTGGTTATTGCTCAGGTTAATCCGATGAGTTTGGCCTTATTAGAAGCACCAGGAAATTGGGGGACAGTAGGCGCTGATATTGCCGTTGGTGAAGCGCAACCCTTAGGGATCCCATTATCATCGGGAGGTCCTTATATTGGTTTCATGGCCTGTAAACAAAAAATAGTACGCCAATTACCCGGTCGAATTGTTGGCCGTACGGTCGACTTGGATGGTAAACCAGGTTTTACTTTAACGCTACAAGCGAGAGAGCAACATATTCGCCGTTCTAAAGCGACATCCAATATTTGTACTAACCAAGGCTTGATGGCAACGGCAGTGACTTTGTATCTTGCCTTATTAGGCCGTGATGGTTTGCAAAAGGTAGCGACAAGCTGCGTGAGTAATACACAAAAATTAATCGACTTATTAGCTCATCAAAGCGATCTTCATTTTATTTATGGTACCACGGTTTTTCATGAATTTATTGTGCAATTAGAGGTATCAGTAGATGCTGTTATTGAGCTTTTGGCGGAAGATGATATTGTTGCAGGTATTGAGTTAACTGATAATCGTTTATTAATTTGTGTGACTGAAACAAAAACAGAAGAGGAACTTAAATTTTTTGCTCAGTCACTCATCACTGCCTGTGACAAAGTAAAGTCGGGAGTAAAATCGGGAGTATTGTCATGAGTACTGTTGCGAATAAAAGGATTGTTGAAGAAAAAGCCAATCCATTGATTTTTGAATTATCGGATGCTCAGAGAAAGAGCAGTTCTTTAGCGCCGAATATCGATACTCATCAAGCAAAAAAAATATTGCCCGATCATTTGCAACGTAAATCAGCGGTCAATTTACCTCAGGTTGCAGAGTTACAAGTTGTGCGTCATTATACTCGACTCTCACAAATGAATTTTTCCATTGATACCCACTTTTACCCTCTAGGTTCATGTACGATGAAGTACAACCCTAGGATCTGTAATACTTTGGCGCAACTGCCTGGATTTTCCAATCGACATCCTATGGCACATCATTCTATGAGCCAGGGAATTATGAGCTGCTTGTTTGATTTGCAAAACATGTTATTGACAGCAACGGGTATGAAACAAGTCTCTCTGACACCAATGGCCGGTGCGCAAGGTGAATTTGCCGGTGTTGCTATGATCCGT
>JALSUJ010000355.1 GCA_027071355.1 Gammaproteobacteria bacterium
CCTGTGCTGCATCTGGCCAAAGGGCAACCACATCAAATATACCCAGATGGTATAACGTGTCCGTCACCAATGCGTATATAGTTCGCTCGGCCACATTGCTGGCCAATTCATCCAGCTTAGTCAGTAATGTATCGTCAACACAGCCATTAGCGATAATTTGTGAGAGACCTTCTTCAAGTGATAATTCGCCTAACTCTGTTACCGACAAATACAATGCCGCATGTTTATCCATTGGATTAGCAACATATGCAAGTGCCTGCAATGCAATTTGTATCTCGCGAGTCGAAGCCCAGCCCTCTTCTTGCAAACGTACCTTTAATCCCAGTGCGCGCAATACTTGAGCATATTGAGCCATGACGTTTTTAGTGGGCGCAAGAATGGCAATATCCCCCCCCTGTAACAAACGTTTCTTTTTTGTACGACGATCTACAATATATTGATCACCCGACTCCAGTAGCTCCTTTAGTCGAATACCTACATGACCTGCCCTGACAAGATGGTGGCCACTACGAGGCTTCTCATAAAAGTCGATGATTTCAAGTGGCTCTAGCTCACTTTTATCACCTCTCGGATCTAATTTTGTATACGCATCTCCAAATAAGCCTGGCCCTACTGCATTCACAAAATTCATTAACTTTGGTTGAGAGCGCCAATTATTCGTTAATGGATCCGTTGATGCGGGGAACTGATTTTCTATTGCGGCAAACAGACGCGCATCTGCACCTTGGAATCCCATAATGGCTTGCTTTAAATCACCAACGATTAACGTTGGCACCCCTGCCTCTTTTAACATCCATAACAACGAAAACTGTAATGGGTTGGTGTCTTGAAACTCATCGACAACCATACAATCAATACGCTCAACCAAAGTACTTAATACTTTAGGATTTTGGGAGAGAAGCGATTGAGCCATGGCAATCATATCGGTGTAATCCACAAGCCCAGCTTCACGTTTAGCTTCTGAATAATGATGTAATACATCCTGCCCTGTTTCGATCAAGGATTCTATATGATGCCTTGCATGCAACAATGGCCCTGGATGAAAAGGTAATTGATCAGCCGCATCCATTACCTGTTGTGCCAATTTTTCATACTCTTCGGGTACAGGACAACCCCGCTTTGATAAACGCAATCCTCTAAGTCGTTGCCATAAGTCCCAATCTTTTTCTAAGTAACTTTTGTCTGATGCACTGTGCAGGTCTTTAAAGTTTGATTTAAATGCATTTATTGCAGCAGCACTCGTACCGCATTCATCCGCCAAACTATTGGGATATGCTGTTAATAATGCAATGACGCTTTTATGTAATTGTTCTGTGATAGTGCCTGCTTTAACGGTGCTTCCATATTGTTCTTTAATCCATCCAACAGCTTGCTTTGTGTAATTTTCATTTTTTTCCTGCCACCCCATTGAGCGCAAAAGTGTAATAATAGACAGTACATCGTCACGAAATAAATCCTCTGCACCCTTGCCTGAATTAAACTGGTATTTATATCCAAAAGAAGCTAAATCGCGGCTGATCTCTTTTACTTTAGCAGCATGAGATAATGCTTGTTTAATTAAGGCGGTTTGCTCATCGTCATTTAATAATCGTGGTTGAGGTGTTGAGCCGCCTTCAAATGAAAACTCTGTCAGTATTTTCAAACCAAAACCATGTATGGTTGATATATAGGCTTGGTCTAATTTCAGCGCCCCTTCTAAGTTGCCGTTCTCCAATAAACGCGTACGAATACGTTCACGTAATTCTGCTGCTGCCGCCTCCGTAAAGGTTACTGCCACAATGCGCTCAGGCGCTATCAATCCATTTTCTACCCATTCACCTAATCGTTGTTGAACGGTATAAGTTTTACCTGAACCAGCACCGGCAGGAATAATAGTCAACGGTGATAATTTTTGGTGATGTGAGTTCATTCTACTACCTCCACATCATCTTCCAGGGTAAAAATAGATATTAATGGACTGTCATCTAGTGCGTAGGGTTTGATACCTGCCTGTTTGTCAAAAAACGCCTTATCACCTTGTCGATTTAAAATAATTGTCCCTGCTTTAATTTCATCTAAACGAGTTTTAATTAAATCAATAGCATGACTCGATACATCCTTTGACACATAATTCCAAGCCGCTACTTTTGCCGTTTGAGTATTGCTGAAATCACTTAAGGCTGTCTGATCATTCAACATGTAATAAACGATACCAGGTGTGTCTGAGGCTTCAAAATATTTGTATAAATCCTCATTATCTTTATTGATTGATTCTTTTGAATTCAACATGGCAATATATAAATAAGCTTGACTGTCGTAAGCCTTTGCCATTCTCGGCTCACGCGATTTTGAACTGGAACGCTTATAGTCCACCATAATCAC
>JALSUJ010000356.1 GCA_027071355.1 Gammaproteobacteria bacterium
CCCTGCAGTTTACTGAAGAGCATGGTGAAGTTTGTCCTGCCGGCTGGCATAAAGGTGAAAAAGGTATGAAAGCCACCACTGAAGGTGTTGCTGAATATCTGGCTGAAGAAGCTGATAAGCTTTAATCAGACCTTGCTTATCCCCTCACTCTGTGAGGGGGTAAATTCTATATAAAAACCCTGTATCCTGTCTTTTTTCCTCCTCTTTTATCTTTATTTTAATATATTTCCATTTTCTGATAAATTATTTGCTTTCTGTGGTGATTTTTTGCTGAAACGCTTGTTCTTACAAGGTATAATACAAGATTAATTTGTTCTATGATAAGACATTATTAGTTAGTGTTTATCCGGAAACAGGATAGGTAGTAGTTAGGCTAATGTTTTGTCCTACGGTACAATTTAGTTGTCAATTACAGACTCAAGACTAAGGTTATACGGGAGTTTAATAGTGGAATTATCAGGTTCCGAAATTATTGCACAGTTCCTCAAAGATGAGGGTGTTGAATATCTGTTTGGTTATCCGGGCGGTGCGGTATTGCATATTTATGATGCCCTGTTCCAGGCAGATGAAGTAAAACATATTCTGGTTCGTCATGAACAGGCCGCTGTTCATGCTGCGGATGGTTATGCTCGTTCTTCCGGTAAAACCGGCGTAGCTCTGGTGACCTCCGGACCTGGTATGACTAATGCAGTGACGGGTATTGCTACTGCCTATCTTGATTCTATTCCACTGGTGGTGTTAACCGGACAGGTACCCACCGCAGTTATCGGCAGCGATGCCTTCCAGGAAGTGGATTCAGTCGGTATATCCCGGCCCTGTGTTAAGCATAATTTTCTGGTAAAAGATGTAAAAGATCTGGCAGAAACACTTAAAAAGGCTTTTTATGTAGCCTCTACCGGACGTCCAGGACCCGTGGTTGTAGATATACCAAAAGATATTACTGATCCTAATATCAAGATCCCTTATACCTATCAGGCGTCGATAAGCATGCGCTCCTATAATCCTGTGATTAAAGGACATCAGTATCAGATAAAAAAGGCCATGGAGTTAATTTTACGTGCCAGACACCCGGTATTTTATACTGGTGGCGGTGTGGTATTATCCAATGCCTCCCAGTCTTTAAGAACTCTGGTGCAGCGTTTAGGTTTCCCCATAACCAGTACCTTAATGGGTCTTGGTGCCTATCCGGCCAGTGATGACCAGTGGCTTGGAATGCTGGGTATGCATGGTACTTATGAAGCTAATATGGCGATGCATGAAACGGATGTATTAATTGCCGTAGGTGCACGTTTTGATGATCGAATTACCGGTCATCTGGAGCATTTTTGTCCTAACGCCAAAATTATCCATATTGATATTGATCCGTCTTCAATTTCAAAAAATGTTAAAGTTGATGTACCCATTGTGGGTGATGTGGATGATGTTCTGACATCAATGTTAAAACTGCTTAAGGAAGACCAGGATAATACCGATAAGGAAGCCATTAAGGACTGGTGGAAGAAGATTAAGCAATGGCGTAAGAAAAACTGCCTTAAGTACAATAAAAAGACCAAGGTTATTAAACCTCAGTACGTGATTGAAAAATTACACGAAGTCACTAAAGGTGAGGCTTATATCAGCTCCGATGTTGGTCAGCATCAGATGTTTGCTGCCCAGTATTATAAGTTTGACAAACCAAGACAATGGATTAATTCCGGTGGTCTGGGAACTATGGGCTTTGGTTTACCTGCAGCTATGGGTGTCCAGCTGGCTCATCTGGATAAAACGGTTGCCTGTGTAACAGGTGAGGGCAGTATTCAGATGAATATTCAGGAACTGGCAACCTGTTTACAGTATCAGCTGCCGATAAAGATCATTAATCTTAATAACCGTTATCTGGGTATGGTCAGACAATGGCAGGAATTTTTCTATGAAGGTCGATATGCCATGTCGTATATGGACTCCATACCTGACTTTGTCAAACTGGCTGAAAGTTATGGTCATGTCGGCATGCAGGTTGATCAGACCAGTGATGTGGAAGATGCGCTAAAAGAAGCCTTTGCGATGAAAGACAAACTGGTCTTTATTGATTTTATTACCAATCGCGAAGAGAATGTGTATCCAATGATCGCAGCAGGTAAAGGTCAGCATGAGATGGAACTGGCACCTGATAGTGAACTGGTTTAACAGATAAGGTTAATAATAAAAATGCGACATATTATATCTATATTACTTGAAAACGAATCCGGTGCACTGTCCAGAGTTGCCGGACTTTTTTCAGCGCGTGCCTATAATATTGAGTCCCTCACGGTGGCACCTACGGAAGATCCCACTTTATCACGTATGACTCTGGTGACTCGTGGTTCGGATGAAATTATTGAACAGATCACCAAGCAGTTAAACAAGCTGGTGGATGTGGTTAAATTAAATGATCTGAATGTTCACGGTGTTCATCATATTGAACGTGAAATGATGCTCATTAAGGTCAAGGCAACAGGTAGCAAACGTGATGAAATTATGCGTTTAACCACTATTTTTCGCGGTAATGTTATTGATGTTACCCCAAACTCATACACTATTGAGTTAACAGGCACTAGCGATAAACTGGATGCCTTTGTTGGTGCATTTGAATGTGACACTATACTGGAAACTGTTCGTTCCGGTGTGATGGGTATAGCACGTGGTAATTCAGCGTTACATGCATAAGGTCAGCTCAGGGACTGTGTTCCATAAGCCCTGGCAAGTTTTTAAAATATAACAATTTGAAATATAACTATAAGGTTTAGAAAATGAATATATATTATGATAAGGATTGCGATCTTTCTATCATTAAAGGAATGAAAGTTACTATCGTAGGTTATGGTTCTCAGGGCCATGCACATGCCAACAATCTGAAAGATTCCGGTGTGGATGTAACGATTGCTTTACGTGCCGGTTCTGCATCTGCAGCTAAAGCAGAATCTGCTGGTCTAACGGTTAAAAATACTACTGATGCCGTTAAAAATGCTGATCTGGTTATGATTTTAACTCCGGATGAGTTTCAGTCCCAGTTATATAAAAACGAAATTGAACCCAATATCAAACAGGGCGCTACTCTGGCTTTTGCTCATGGTTTCAGTATTCATTATAACCAGATCGTACCTCGTGCTGATCTGGATGTTATTATGATTGCCCCTAAAGCACCTGGACATACAGTACGTTCTGAATTTGTTAAAGGCGGTGGTATTCCCGATCTTATCGCTATTTTCCAGGATGCTTCCGGTAAAGCCAAAGAAGTTGCTTTATCCTATGCCTCTGGTATCGGTGGTGGTCGTACTGGTATTATTGAAACCACTTTTAAAGATGAAACTGAAACAGATTTATTTGGTGAGCAGGCGGTATTATGCGGTGGTGCAGTAGAACTGGTTAAAGCAGGTTTTGAAACCTTGACCGAAGCAGGTTATGCGCCTGAAATGGCTTATTTTGAATGTCTGCATGAGCTGAAACTGATTGTTGATCTGATGTACGAAGGCGGTATTGCCAATATGAACTACTCCATATCCAACAATGCGGAATACGGTGAGTATGTAACCGGACCTAAAGTGATTAATGATGAAAGTCGCAAAGCTATGAAAGAAGCTTTAAATAATATTCAAAATGGTGACTATGCCAAGCGCTTTATTCTGGAAGGTCAGACTAATTATCCTGAAATGACTGCCTGGCGTCGTAACAATGCGGCTCATCCTATTGAACAGACTGGTGGTAAATTACGAGCCATGATGCCATGGATCACAGAAAATGCGCTGGTTGATAAAGATAAAAACTAAGCTTAAACCCGTCAGAAAAATAGCCTGTTCAGCATTACGTTGAACAGGCTATTTTTTTGCCTGATACATTTTAAACCTGAGTTTCTAAACCTGAGTTTCATTTAACCACATATCGTGTTTATTACAGAAACTGGTGGCATACAGTTTTCCCTTGTAACCCGCAGGCAGAGTAAAGCTGGATATGGCATCTTCGTCATCAGGTGAAAAGGTTTTTGCCCCTATTGTCTGACCATCATGTGAGACCAGAGTATGGCGTACAATATAATGTCTTCGTGACATTCCATGCTTTGTTTTAATAGTGACCTGGTTACCTGATATACTGATTCGAGGTACATGCCCACCTGTTTTTTTGGCCCATTTGCCCGGATTATCTTTGGTGTAAATTATCCCTGCTGGAATTTTAAGCGGTTGAGACGATGCAAAAACCTGTGTAGAAGCGGTTGCCGCAATAGTTGCTGTGACCAGGCTGCCTTTTAAAAACAGACGACGAGCAGGTATATGGCTGGATGAGAGATTATTTTCTGGTGTTAGCTGTTCGTTTTTGATAGTAGACATCACAATTCCTTTATTGTCTAAAAAGATTAACACTTTAAAATTATAATCTTTAATTGACAAATATCAATAAAACTTTGGGTTGATATATGAATTGAACATGTATTGCCTGGTATTTGTTATTAAGCCAGACATGACTTATCAAGGTAAATTTTCTTAAATATACTCTGGTATGTTACCATGTCTGTTAAATTAATCAGTTGTTTAGAGACAGGCTATGGAAGATTCGAATTCAGATAATATAACTAAATTCACGGAGGGGACAGATGAACCCTTGAAAACAAACGATCCTCATTTAAAGCATCGTCGTGGTATCTATCTTCTACCTAATTTATTTACCACCGGGGCACTTTTTGGCGGATTCTATGCAGTTATAGCCGCCATGAATGATCGTTTTGATGCGGCTGCACTGGCTATTTTCATCTCCATGATTCTGGATGGTCTGGATGGCCGAGTTGCCCGTATGACCAATACCCAGAGTGACTTCGGGGCCGAATACGACAGCCTGTCAGACATGATTTCTTTTGGTATTGCACCTGCCTTAATAATGTATACCTGGTCTTTATCCGTATTAGGAAAAATCGGCTGGATTGCAGCGTTTATTTATGTCGCTAGTGCAGCATTGCGTCTGGCACGTTTTAATACCCAGCTGGGTCATGCCGATAAACGTTATTTTCAGGGTCTTGCCAGTCCCGCTGCTGCCGGTTTTGTAGTGGGCTTTGTCTGGGTTTGCGCAGAAAATCAGATTGATGGTGAAAGCCTGAAATATCTGGTGCTGCTGATGACTATTGGTGCCGGTCTGTTAATGGTCAGTAATATTAAATACCGCAGTTTTAAAGATCTGGATCTTAAAAATAAAGTCCCCTTTGTTTCTATACTGATTATGGTTCTGGTGTTTGTTTTTATTGTTTATCAGCCGCCGATTATTTTATTTACCATCTTTGCCCTTTATACTTTTTCCGGTCTGATAGGGTATTTAATGCGCAAATTAAAAAAGAACCGCTAAGGCCGGGGGATGCTGAACAAGGTCCCCTGAATTCTATCCTGTTAATTCTTTTGTTGGTAACATTTGTCTATGATAAAATGGTGCTTCGAACTGGAGTGAAGCATGACTGACAAATTAATTATTTTTGATACCACCTTACGTGACGGGGAACAAAGCCCTGGCGCTTCTATGACTCGTGAAGAAAAAATCCGTATTGCCAAAGTGCTTGAGCGCATGAAGGTCGATATTATTGAAGCGGGTTTTCCCATTGCCAGTCCTGGTGATTTTGAATCAGTTAAAGCCGTCGCTGATAGCATTAAAGACAGTACCGTATGCGGTCTGGCTCGAGCACTGGATAAAGATATTGACCGTGCAGGTGAAGCTTTAAAAGGCGCTAATTCCTCCAGGATCCATACCTTTATTGCCACTTCTCCTATTCATATGGAAAAGAAACTGCGAATGACACCGGATCAGGTGGTTGAGCAGGCTGTTGCTGCTGTTAAACGTGCTCGTCAACATACTGATAATGTTGAGTTCTCACCGGAAGACGCAGGACGCTCGGAGCTGGATTTTTTATGTCGTGTGATTGAAGCGGTTATCGATGCCGGTGCCTCCACCATTAATATCCCTGATACCGTCGGCTATAATATTCCTCATCAGTTCGGACAGCTTATTCACAATCTGCTGGAAAAAATCCCCAATTCCGATAAAGCCATTTTCTCAGTCCACTGCCATAATGATCTGGGTCTGGCTGTTGCCAACTCCCTGTCAGCCGTTTTACAGGGGGCTCGTCAGGTTGAATGTACGATTAATGGCCTGGGTGAACGAGCCGGTAATGCGGCACTGGAAGAAGTGGTTATGGCAGTACGTACCCGTCAGGATGTTTTTGGCTGTGATACCTCTCTGGATACTACCCAGATTGTACCCGCATCCAGAGTTGTTGCCGGTATAACAGGCTTTCCTGTTCAACCTAATAAAGCCATTGTTGGAGCCAATGCCTTTGCTCATGAATCGGGTATTCATCAGGATGGCGTACTTAAAAACCGTGAGACTTATGAGATTATGCTGGCGGAAGATGTTGGCTGGAAAGAAAATCATATTATACTGGGCAAACACTCGGGTCGAAATGCACTGAAAAGCCGCTTAAAAGATCTGGGAATTGAATTCAAATCAGAACAGAGTCTCAATCAGGCTTTTGCCCGTTTTAAAGAACTGGCCGATAAAAAACATGAAATATTCGATGATGATTTACAGGCGCTGGTGTCAGAAACGGTCTCGGCCAAACATGAACACATAAAACTGGTTTCTCTTAAGGTCTGCTCAGAAACTGGGGAAACGCCAGTTGCCAGTTTAAATTTGATGGTTGACGGCATAGAAAAATCGGCCAGTTCGAAAGGCAGCGGTCCGGTTGATGCGGCATTTAAGGCCATTGAGTCCATAGTGAATAGTGAGGCCGAATTAAAGCTTTATTCGGTTAATAATATCACCAGTGGAACAGATGCTCAGGGTGATGTGACGGTACGTCTTGAACTATCCGGGCGTATTGTTAACGGGCAGGGCGCTGATACCGATATTGTTATCGCTTCAGCACGTTCATATATTAATGCTCTGAATAAACTTATTCAGGCCAATGAACGGGCACATCCTCAACTATAGAGATACCGATGCAAAGCAGGCAGTTACAGCAGGCATATCTTAATGCGCTTGGCATTCAATCCTGGCAATTAAAAGATGCCCCGGTCGAAGATGAGCCGGAAGACCTTGATGGAGATGTTTTACAGACTGCTGAACAGCCAGTTAAAACAGAATCTGTGCCTGTGCCAATGAAGCAGGTGGAGCCGATAATTCAGCCAGAACCAGAACCAGAAGATATTGTGTCTGAAGCTCCAATACCGCTTGATTCGGATTCTGAACTGGCAAAAAAAATCCAGCAATGTCATACCTGCCAAAGTCGCTCTCAACGTCTGAATACTTTAGCTGGCCAGGGTTCTGAAACCAGTTCAATCTTTTTTATCAGTGATGCACCTGATGCTGATGAAGATCGGGCAGGGCACTATCTGAGTGAATCCAGTGCTATGCTTTTTAGCGCCATGACAGATTCTATAGGTATCACCCAGGACTATTTTTATACGGGCATTGTTAAATGTCATTCCTTGCAGGATTTTGTGGTCAGTGAAGCGGATATTGAGCACTGTTCTGCTTTTCTGGCGCAGCAAATTATTCAGTTAAAACCTGAACTCATAGTTATACTGGGTATTAATCCTGCTCGGGCTTTACTGCAAACGGTTGAAACATTTACACAGCTACGCGGACAGATACATAAGTTGGTTATAGCCGGTAATGAGTATCCTGTACTAGTGAGTTATCATCCGACTTATTTAATTCGTAACCCTCTATATAAACGGGAAGCTATGGCAGACTTAATACAGATAAAACAATACCTGCATGGACCTGTCTGATTTGTCTATCGTTCCATTTATCCGTAAAATGACCCACTTTGATCTGGAACCTGTTTTTGCGATTGAGCAGGCCAGTTATGAATTCCCCTGGACTATGGGTATTCTTACGGATTGCCTGCGGGTTGGTTATCATTGTTTTGTTTATGAGCAACATGATGAAATCAGAGCTTATGCTATTATCAGTACCGTTCTTGATGAAGCACATTTACTAAACATCTGTATTGCCCCGGAATATCAGAACCAGGGTTATGGACGTCAGTTTCTGCAATGGTTAATGGATTTTATGCGGGAGCAAGGCACTAAAACCATGTATCTGGAAGTGCGTATGTCTAATC
>JALSUJ010000357.1 GCA_027071355.1 Gammaproteobacteria bacterium
CTATTCAGCATAACTTGATCTGCGTAAGAGCATCTGCCTGCAGTACCAGTGTTTGCGGGGTTTATGGAGGCAGGATGCCGAGATAAAGCGACACAGGGATGTGCTTGAGCGTCCCCGAAAACACTGGTACTGCAGGCAGATACGGTAATTGATGCTGAGTAATTATGTAAATTATAACATTAAATGACGTTAAAAAATTATGGCTATCGAAAATATCCGTTTTATTATGATCAACACTTCTCATCCGGGCAATATCGGTGCAGCAGCACGGGTAATGAAAAATATGGGTTTGTCCCGTCTGTATCTTGTAGCGCCTAAACGATACCCTGCTCCGGAAGCAACAGCAATGGCATCGGGAGCAGATGATTTACTGGAGCAGGCCATTGTTTGTGATACTCTGGAAGAAGCACTGGAGGGCTGTCATCTGGTACTGGGATCGACTGCCCGAGAGCGAAAAATTCAGCATGAATTTCTGGATGCCAGAGCCGCTGGAGAACTGGTGCAGGAGGAAGCGGTTACGCAGCAGGTGGCGCTGGTTTTTGGTCGTGAGAGAACCGGATTAACCAATGAAGAAACGGGTTTATGCCATAAACTTATTAATATTCCAACTAATCCGGACTATAGCTCTCTGAATGTGGCCTCGGCAATACAGATTGCGGCCTATGAAATTATGATGGCTGGTTGCTCAATAAAAACCGAGCATGATGGGCAGGTCATATGGACAGACCGAACTGTGGATTATGCTTCAAGCGATGCTATGGAGGGGTTTTATGATCACCTTGAGCAAACATTGATTGATATTGAATTTCTTAACCCGCAGCAATCGCCTCAGCTTATGCCTAAATTACGTCAGTTATATAATCGCTCACGTCTGAAACAGGAAGAGCTGAATATTCTGCGCGGTATTCTGACCAGTACTCAGAAAAGCCTACCTGGACGGATTCACGGCGTCTTCAGCAAGAAGCACGGCAGATGAATACGGACTTGCTAACAAATGAGAATTTTTACAGGTTAAAGTATACTCTTGCCAGCACCTGCTATCTTTGACATATATCATTGCCGCCCCCATATGTATTTGAGTGTTGATTGAATTCTTAGTAAAATGCACGGTCTTTGCCTGTTATGGCAGATAAAACAGTATTTTTGATAGAAAATAAATGGACGAGAGTGGTTGGCAAAATGTTCCAGCATTTGAAAGAAGATATACAATGTGTATTTGAGCGTGATCCAGCAGCGCGGAATTATTTTGAAGTTCTGACGACTTATCCCGGTGTTCATGCCATGATTTTCTATCGTATAAATAATCGTCTATGGAACTGGAATATGCGCTGGCTGGCGCGATTTTTTTCTGCTATAGCAAGACTCTTAACAGGTATTGAAATTCATCCTGGAGCCTGTATCGGACGACGATTTTTTATTGATCACGGTATGGGTGTTGTGATTGGAGAAACCACCGTTATCGGTGATGACTGTACACTGTATCATGGTGTCACTCTTGGCGGTACCTCCTGGGACAAGGGTAAACGTCATCCTACTCTGGGTAATGATGTGGTGGTGGGAGCCGGCGCTAAAGTGCTGGGACCCATTGCTCTTTCAGATGGAACCCGGGTCGGTTCCAATGCTGTGGTGGTGAAAGATGTACCCTGTGGTTGTACGGTGGTGGGTATTCCGGGTCGGGTCATTAGCACAAAAAAATCTGTGCCGGAGACCGAAACAGACGACCCAAAAAATAAAAAACGTGAGCATATGGCCAAAAAGATTGGTTTTGATGCCTATGGTACCTCCAGCGAAATGCCTGATCCGGTTGCCCATGCCATTAATTGTATGCTGGATCATATGCATTCAGTGGATGATAAGCTGGATAAAATGTGTACCGCTATTCGTTCTATTGATGCGGAGTTTCCAGATCTTAAAATACCCGATGCTCATATTTGTGAAATAACGCCTATTGATGAGCACCCTGAAAGCTGTCCAGCGCAGGATATCTGCAGTAATGCGCCTAATGCGGGAGAAGAAAATGTGCATGTTATCAAGCTGGATAAAACAATGTTAGGAAATAAAACTGAGCGTTCATCGTCATCAGAAGGTGAAGAAAAATAAGTATATTCTAAATATAAGGATAGTGGCTTAAAATATACTTGACTAAAACGCTTGGTTTTTTTAAGATAGCATAATAATATCTTAAAATAGGAATGAATCAATGAGATTGACCACTAAAGGGCGCTATGCAGTAACGGCAATGTTGGATCTGGCAATCCACTATGAATTAGGGCCAATCACTCTTGCTGGTATTTCACAAAGACAGGAAATTTCACTTTCTTATCTTGAGCAGTTGTTTTCCAAGCTAAGAAAGAATGGTCTGGTGGACAGTGCTCGAGGACCAGGGGGGGGCTATCGTCTGAGTCGAGAAGCAGAAAATATAGCTATAGCAGAAATTATTGCTGCTGTGGATGAGACAGTAGATGCTACACGCTGTAAACGTAAGGGTAATTGCCAGCATGAAGAACGCTGTCTGACGCATGAACTCTGGTGTGATCTGAGTGATCAGATTTTTGAGTTCCTGTCAAATATCACTCTGGGCAGTCTGGTAGAAAAGCAGACCGTTCAGGAAGTTGCACGTCGTCAGGATAGTAATCTTCCTCTTGGTGGTCAGCGTGTAGACTTTAAAGAAAAACATATAGCTTAATGAAGTTGTATTTGAAAGCAGGTTGGCAGTCTGGTTTATATACCGGCTGTTAAATTATATTTTTACATTTTGCGGGACAGGAATTTTTAATGAGTTCACCGATATATCTTGATTATTCAGCAACAACACCTGTGGATCAGCGTGTTGCTGATAAAATGTGCCACTATCTGACCATAGACGGGAATTTTGGTAATCCTGCTTCCCGTTCTCATAAATATGGCTGGGATGCTGAAACAGCTGTTGAAGAAGCCAGAGGCTATGTGGCTGATTTAATCAATGCGGATCCTAAGGAAATTGTCTGGACTTCAGGCGCTACTGAGTCAGATAATCTGGCTCTCAAGGGTGCTGCGCATTTTTATTCCAAACGCGGCAAGCACATTATCACTTCCAAAACAGAACATAAAGCGGTACTGGATACTTGCCGTCAACTGGAACGGGAAGGTTATGACGTCACTTATCTGGATCCGCAGGCCGATGGTTTGATTGATCTGGCTGAACTGGAAGCAGCCTTTAGAGATGATACTATTCTGGTTTCAATTATGCATGTGAATAATGAAATCGGTGTCATTCAGGATATTGCAGCCATTGGTGAAATGTGCCGTTCCCGTAAAGTTATATTTCATGTGGATGCAGCTCAAAGTGCCGGTAAAACGGAAATTGATCTGCAGAAAATGAAAGTGGATCTGATGTCTTTCTCAGCCCATAAAGTTTATGGACCTAAAGGTATTGGCGCACTCTATGTTCGCCGCAAGCCCAGAGTGCGTATTGAAGCACAGATGCACGGCGGCGGGCATGAACGTGGTATGCGTTCGGGGACTCTGGCTACCCATCAAATTGTTGGTATGGGCGAGGCTTTTCGCATTGCCAAAGCTGAAATGGCCGATGAGATTGCGCGTATTACTGCCTTAAGAGACCGTATGTTAAAAGGTTTTGAGGGTATGGAAGAGCTGTACGTAAACGGTGATCTTAAACATCGTGTACCGCATAATCTGAATTTAAGTTTTAATTATGTAGAAGGTGAATCACTACTGATGGCTATTGAAGACCTGGCCGTTTCTTCAGGTTCTGCCTGTACTTCAGCCAGTCTGGAACCTTCCTATGTATTACGAGCTATCGGACGTAATGATGAGCTGGCTCATAGTTCTATTCGTTTTAGTCTGGGACGCTATACCACTGAGGAAGATGTTGATTACACCGTTAAACTACTGAAAGAAAAAGTGGAAAAATTAAGACAGTTATCACCCTTATGGGATATGTATCAGGACGGTATCGATCTGTCTACTATTCAGTGGAATGCACACTGATATTTATTGCGCAGAAGTGATTATTTCTGCTCAAAAAAACAGGGGGCTGTATTGCAATAACAGGCAATTGCCCCAATTTGAAAAACAGCGTAAGACTATAAGTTACTTTGGCAATCGTGTAAAATCTGCACCGGGCTGGAGTGACAAAAATCGAGGTTAAAGACAATGGCATACAGTGATAAAGTACTGGATCATTACGAGCATCCACGTAACGTAGGTACTATGGAAAATGATGATAAAGGTGTGGGTACCGGTATGGTCGGAGCACCCGCCTGTGGTGATGTTATGCGTCTGCAAATCAAGGTTGACGATAATGGTGTTATTGAAGATGCCAAGTTTAAAACCTATGGCTGTGGTTCTGCCATTGCCTCCAGTTCTCTGGTAACCGAATGGGTTAAAGGTAAGACACTGGAAGAAGCCGGCCAAATTAAAAATACTGATATTGCTGAAGAACTGGCATTACCCCCGGTTAAAATTCATTGTTCTGTACTGGCAGAAGATGCAATTAAAGCGGCTATTGACGACTATAAAGAAAAACAGTCAGACTAACACAGGTTATGGCCGGCATATTAGCGAATGATGCCGGCGCAGGTAAAAAGGTAAATTTATGGCAATCACATTAACCGATGCAGCAGCAAAACACGTTGTACAGTTTATTGAAAACCGGGGTAAAGGTGAAGCATTACGCCTGGGTGTAAAAACCAACGGTTGTTCAGGAATGGCTTATGTGCTCGAATTTGCTGATAAAGTGGAAGATGAAGATATTGTCTTTGAAGACAAGGGTGTCAAGGTCATTGTTGATCCCAAAAGCCTGGTTTATATTGACGGCACCGAACTGGACTATGGCCGTGAAGGGCTTAATGAAGGCTTTAAATTCAATAACCCGAATGTTAAAGATTCCTGTGGTTGCGGTGAGAGTTTCAACGTCTAGTAGGCAAAAGTTTCAACGTCTAGTAGGTAAAAGTCTCAGCCTTAAAAAATAGTCCCAACATCGGAAGGTAAAAATTTCTAACTCATACCGTATTTCCAGGCTCTGCCTGGGAATGCAATAGCTGCATAATTTCCCCGGAAACCAGTCATGACCACTCATAAAACAGCATCAAAAATAACAGTGCCCGATAATTATTTTTCATTGCTGGGACTGCCGCTCAGTTTTAATATCGATAAAAAGACTTTAAACCATAATTATCATGAGCTGCAAAAAACGGTTCATCCTGATAAATTTGCCAGTGCCTCAGACCGGGAACGAATGCTGTCAGTACAAAAAGCTGCCCAGATCAATGATGCTCTGGAAACATTAAAAAATCCACAGCGACGCTCAGCTTATTTATTATCACTTTTTAGTATTGAACTGGGTGAAAATGATACTTCGGTGGATTCTGCTTTTTTAATGGAGCAGATGGAATTACGGGAAGAATTGTCTCAGGTGGAAGATAGTAACGATCCGCTGGGGAAGCTGGATGATATCCTGGCTCATGTAAAATCCCGGATCAAGGCTGCGGTTATAGCGCTGGATACTCTATTTCAGGCTATACTGGCTGATGATATAACGGCACAGGAACAGCAGAAACGACTGGCACAGGCAAAATCAGAAACCCTGAAAATGCAGTTTTTAAACCGCCTTCAGGAAGAAGCAATGAATAAAGAAGAAGATCTGGCAAATCAGTTGTAAACGTAACGACCCAATAAAATTGGAAATACGAATATTTAGACTCAGTAGTACTTATAAACACCGTATTCGGTTCTTATTAATAACGAGAAATACCATAAATTATGGCTTTATTACAAATTTCAGAACCCGGACAATCCACTGCACCACATCAGCATAAACTGGCAGCAGGTATTGATCTGGGTACCACCAACTCACTGGTTGCCAGCGTCCGCAGTGGTATGGCAGAAACCATCGCAGATAAGCAGGGCCGAGATTTACTGCCATCAGTTGTGCAGTTTCTGGCGAAAGATGAAAACGGTTATCAGACAATAGTAGGCTATGAGGCTCAGCAAAATGCTGTTAATGATCCGACTAATACCATAGTTTCAGCGAAACGTTATATGGGACGGGGGCTAGATGATATTAAGGAACATTCAGTTTATGACTTTGTTCAGGATGAAGACAGCATGGTACCCCGGATTCGTACTGCTGCCGGTGATGTCAGTGCCGTAGAAGTGTCTGCAGAAATTTTAACAGCCTTAAAACAGCGTGCCAGTGATTATCTTGGCGGGGACTTAACCGGTGTGGTGATCACCGTACCAGCCTATTTTGATGATGCTCAGCGCCAGGCGACTAAAGATGCCGCTAAACTGGCAGGTTTGAATGTGCTGCGTTTAATTAATGAACCCACTGCTGCAGCGGTTGCCTATGGTCTGGACAGCGGCAATGAAGGAATTCATGTTATTTATGATTTAGGCGGCGGCACCTTTGATATTTCTATTTTAAAACTGACTCGCGGCGTATTTGAAGTACTTTCCACGGCAGGAGACTCCTCTCTGGGCGGTGATGATCTGGATCAGGCTGTGGTTAACTGGATAATGTCTGAAGCAGGCATAACAGATCCCAGTGCCACCTTGCAGCGTCAGCTGCATGATAAGGCCAGAGCTGCCAAGGAAAGCCTCAGTGAACAGGAGCGTGTCCAGCTGGCAATAGATTTAGGTGATGCTAATAACTGGTCATCTGAACTTACTCTGGAACAATTTGAAAAACTGATCCAGCCGATCATCAGAAAAACCATAGTACCCTGCCGGCGTGCATTGCGTGATGCCGGAATTGATGCGGATGAAATTGAAGATGTGGTGATGGTGGGTGGTTCCACTCGAGTTCCTATGGTTCGTCGTATGGTGGGAGAATTTTTTGAAACCGAACCACTGGTGGATATTGACCCGGATAAAGTGGTCGCTATTGGAGCCGCCCGGCAGGCAGATTTGCTGGTGGGTAATAAATCCGATGATGAAATGTTATTACTGGATGTCACGCCATTATCTCTGGGGCTGGAAACCATGGGGGGTCTGGTGGAAAAAGTGATTCATCGTAATACCACTATTCCTGTTGCCAGAGCGCAGGATTTTACCACCTTTAAAGATGGTCAGACGGCTATGGCGATTCATGTGCTGCAGGGGGAACGGGAGCTGGTTAGTGACTGCCGGTCACTGGCTCGTTTTGAACTGCGCGGTATTCCACCCATGGTGGCTGGTGCGGCACGGATACGGGTGACCTTTCAAATTGATGCAGATGGTTTACTGTCGGTTTCTGCACGCGAGGAAACTTCCGGGGTAGAAAGCAGTATTCAGGTAAAACCTTCCTACGGCTTAAGTGATACTGAAATAGAAACTATGCTTACAGATTCTTTCAGCCATGCCAAAGACGATATAGAAGCACGTAAACTAAGAGAAGAACAGGTGGAGGCGGACAGAGTGGCGCAAGCCATTCAGGCCGCTCTGAATGAAGATGGTGATAAGTTATTATCAGCAGAAGAACAGCAGGTCATTCGTCAGAGCATTGGTGAATTAATTGAAATTGCTAAAACGGATAATCCGCGCGCAATTAAACAGAAAATTGAAGACGTTGATAAAGTGACGGCTGAATTTGCTCAGCGAAGAATGGATGCCAGTATTAATAAGGCATTAGCGGGTCACAGTGTTGATGATATTACAGAAGGTTCCAAATGACAAAACTAATATTTTTACCCCATGAAGAAATCTGTCCGGAAGGGGCGGTCGTTGAAGCAGAACCCGGTATCAGCATCTGTGATGCGGCACTGGAAAATGATATTGAAATTGAACATGCCTGTGAGAAGTCATGTGCCTGTACCACCTGTCATGTTATTATCCGGGAGGGTTTTGACTCACTGGAAGAAGCGACTGAACTGGAAGAGGATTATCTGGATAAGGCCTGGGGGGTTGAGCCTGATTCCCGCTTAAGCTGTCAGGCTATTGTGGCAGATGAAGATCTGGTCATTGAAATACCAAAATACACTATTAATATGGTGTCTGAAAATCATTAATTTTAAGTAATTATTCAGTTTAAATTACCGTATCTGCCTATAGGGGCTGTATTTCCGGGGACGCTCAAGTACCTCCCTGTATCGCTTTACGAAAACATCCCTGTTTTCATAAACCCCG
>JALSUJ010000358.1 GCA_027071355.1 Gammaproteobacteria bacterium
TGGGGGTTTTAATTAAAAATGCTGAAGCACTGGAAACCATGGAAAAAGTTGATGTACTGGTGGTCGACAAAACCGGCACACTAACAGAAGGCAAACCCAAACTGGTGTCTATTGAAGCTCAGGAAGGTTTTGACAAGGATGAACTATTAACCCTGATTGCCAGTCTTGAGCGTGCCAGCGAGCACCCGTTAGCGGAAGCCATTGTCAGAGGTGCCGAAAAACAGGGTCTTAAGCTTTTAAGAACTGACAATTTTGAATCATTAACCGGTAAAGGTGTTACCGGTATTGTCAATGGCCATAAAGTAGCTCTGGGTAATAAAAAGTTACTGGATAGTTTATCGATTACCTCTGAAGCATTAAGTAAACTGGCTCATGAAGGACAGAAAAATGGTCAGACCGTTATGCTGGTTGCCGTTGATAATAAAGCAGCCGGGCTCATTGGCGTGGCCGATCCAATCAAGGAATCGACTGCCCGTGCCATTCACGATTTACATAAAGAAGGTGTCCATATCGTCATGTTAACAGGGGACAGCCGTAATACCGCAGAAGCCGTTGCCCGGAAATTAAATATCGACAGAGTTGAAGCAGAGGTTCTACCGGATCAAAAAGCTGAAATTGTAAAACAACTACAGGCTGAAGGTAAAATCGTTGCCATGGCGGGTGATGGTATTAATGATGCACCGGCCTTAGCACAATCTCATGTTGGTATTGCCATGGGAACAGGAACCGATGTAGCAATGGAAAGTGCCGGTGTCACTCTGATCAAAGGTGATTTGAACGGCATTGTCCGAGCCCGACGTTTAAGTCATGCAGTGATGAACAATATTCGACAAAACCTGTTTTTTGCCTTTATTTATAACTCCTTAGGAGTACCTGTAGCCGCCGGAATACTTTATCCATTTTTTGGCATCTTATTATCTCCAATTATTGCGGCAACCGCCATGAGCTTTAGCTCGGTATCAGTTATTGTGAATTCACTAAGACTGAAAAAAATAAAATTATAATCATCCTTAAACAACTAATAAAATCATAACTTATTGATAATAAATTACTAATTATACATTTAAACTTGGAACAAAAATAAAGGTTCAAAATTACCATTATTCAGCAAATAATCTATACTTTAAATAAATCATAACTTTTCAGCTTAAATGACTTTATCAGGCTCTTAGCCTGATAAGCATAACAAATGCCCCGTTTCACTGAATAGTTACAATAAAACCAGAAATATTATTTGCCGATTATATGAAAGATAATTCTATAAAACTCGTAATACTGGGTTTCAGCACCATTTTGACATTGATGTTTATCCTGGTATTTATATCCCAGCATCAAATGAAGAAAAACAACCAGCTGCTCTCCAGTCTTATTAGTGATACCAATGTTAAGATACAAATGGCTAATACCATGCGCGATGCCATTCGTATGCGTGAAAACTTAATGTACAAAATACAGTTAACAGACGATGTCTTTGACAGAGATGAACTTTTCATGGAGTTTCTGGGTTTAGCTGGTATCTATAAAGCAGCCCGAAGAAAATTGCTTAAAATCTCTCTCAATAATAAAGAAAGATCAGCCCTGGAAAAACTGGATAAGATTACAGCCATTGCCCAGCCCATTAATGACCTGACAGCAGAAAATTTACTGCATAACAATATTGAAGATACTATAAGTTATTTAAAAAAATCCAAAACCCTGCAAACGGCCACTCTGGCTGTACTGGATAATCTGGTCCAGATGGAAAACCAGAATGCTATTAAATCTAATATGACGGCACATAGACATTACAACAATGCCAGTTTTATTTTTTATACCTTAACCATTATTTCTACCCTTTTGTGTATTACTATTATCTGGCTGGTTATTCGTAATGTTAGACAGGTTAATAAAAAAATAACCTATCAGGCCACTCATGACAACCTGACCGGTCTGGTGAATCGATATGAGTTTGAGAACAGAGTACAAACTGCATTGCTGCGCACTAAGGTCGATAAGAGTCAACATGCCCTGTTATTTATGGATCTGGATCAGTTCAAGATCATTAATGACAGTTGCGGCCATCTGGCAGGAGATCGCTTATTACAGAAAATACCTGAGTTAATTAATGCCTGTATACGAAAAAACGATACTTTAGCAAGACTCGGTGGGGATGAATTTGGTGTTCTGCTGGAAAATTGTGATATTACAAAAGCAGTACTTGCTGCAGAAGATATCCGGGAAAAGATTTTAAACTTTCAGTTTTTATGGGATGATAAAAAATTTTCTATTGGGATCAGTATTGGTATTTCAGCAATCACAATAACAACACCTGATATTCAGCAAGCTTTTTTGAGTGCTGATTCTGCCTGTTAT
>JALSUJ010000359.1 GCA_027071355.1 Gammaproteobacteria bacterium
TTGTGCCAGTTCAGAAATAATCGGGCCGCCGGGATAACCCAGTCCCAGCATTTTGGCGGTTTTATCAAAGGCTTCTCCCACGGCATCATCCAGAGATTCGCCAATGACCCGGTAAGCCCCTATTGCGGTAACATCAACCAGCAAGGTATGGCCGCCGGAAACCAGCAGAGCCAGAAATGGGAATTCAGGGGTGTTGTCTTCCAGCATGGGAGCCAGTAAATGTCCTTCCATATGATGCACGCCAATACTGGGGCATTGCCAGGTCCAGGCCAGAGAACGGCCAACTGCTGCGCCGACCATTAAAGCACCCATTAAACCCGGTCCGGCGGTATAGGCAATACCGTCAATATCGTCAGGCTGGCAGTCTGCTTCTGTCATGACCTGTTTGATCAGTGGAATAATCCGCCGGACATGATCCCGTGAGGCCAGTTCCGGCACCACTCCGCCGTAATCAGCATGCAGCGCTATCTGACTATATAAGGCATCCGCCGCAATGCCCTGTTTATCATCATAAATAGCAATTCCTGTTTCATCACAGGATGTTTCAATACCCAGTACTTTCATGGGCGTTATTGTGTACTCTATTGCAGGATCTTGCAAGATGATTGAATATTAACTCCCTTAGCCTGTTCTGATACGGGAGAATGAATGCAAAAAAACTTGTAACTTATTCAGCTTAAATCACCGTATCTGCCTATAAGGGCTGTATTTCCGGGGACGCTCAAGTACCTCCATGTATCGCTTTACGAAAACATCCTTGTTTTCATAAACCCCGTAAACACAGCCCTTATAGGCAGATACTCTTAAGAAGTTTAAAATTATGCTGATATGTTGAGTAGTTACAAAAACTTTATAATTTTTCAAAAAATTTTGCAGTCAGTTCAAAATAAGAGTATGATCCCGTGTCTGCGTTTTGAGCCGGAGTTTATGCTCTGTTTCAGATAGATACAACGCAAACCAATTAATTGCTGGGTAATTGTTTTAATTTAGGAGATTTCATGCCGTCGGTAAAGTTAAAAGAAAATGAACCATTTGACGTAGCCTTACGTCGTTTCAAGCGTTCCTGTGAAAAAGCAGGTATCCTGTCTGAAGTGCGTCGTCGCGAGCATTATGAAAAGCCAACTGCTGTCCGTAAACGTAAAGCAGCGGCTGCTGTTAAACGCTGGCAGAAAAAACAATCCCGTGAGATTGGTCGCCGTAAGCGTATGTACTAAATCTTTTATTTGAAATAAGGTGGTCAAATGACTTATCGCTTATTTCAGATAAAAGTAAAATGTTGTTTTAATAATAGTTTTTATTGTATTTGTTAAGCTAGTCCAACAGGTCTGTGCTATCTGTGCCGTTTTTTTTGTGCAATAGATAAACACCTTTAACTAATTACGAGTCGAATAAAATATGAGTCAGACTTTAAAGTCACGTCTTACCGATGATATGAAAAATGCCATGCGCGCTAAAGAAAAAGAGCGTCTGGTGGTTATTCGCGGAGTACTGGCAGCTATTAAACAACGAGAAATAGATGAACAAATTGAGCTTGATGATAGCCAGATCCTGGCGGTATTAGACAAGCTGGTTAAGCAGCGAAAAGACTCTGCCCAGCAGTTTCGTGATGCCGATCGAATTGATCTGGCTGAAAAAGAAGAAATGGAGATGAAAGTTCTTCAGGAGTATCTTCCCGCTGCCTTAAGTGCAGAAGAAATCACCCGACTGATAGATGATGCTATCAGTTCAGTGGGTGCTCAATCCATGAAAGATATGGGTAAAGTCATGGGGCTGTTAAAAGCACAGGTGCAGGGTCGGGCCGATATGTCTGAAGTCAGCGCTCTTATCAAACAAAAACTGGCCTGATCGTTAAACTGTTCTCAAAAAAACGGACCAGCAGAACTGGACAGGTCTCCTAATCCTGTTAATTATCTACAATAAAACGACAAATCTTTGCTGTGGCACACTGTAATGGCTGGTTCAATCCCAAGAGAATTTATAGATGAAGTCCTCGCATATACTGATATTGTCGAGCTGATAGATTCCCGCATACCTTTAAAACGTTCCGGCAGTAATCATATGGCCTGCTGTCCCTTCCATGGAGAAAAAACCCCCTCCTTCAGTGTCAGTCAGCCTAAACAGTTTTATCATTGTTTTGGCTGTGGTGCCAGCGGTGATGCGATTCGTTTTCTGATGGAATACGAGCACCTGAGTTTTGTTGAGGCAATTGAAGAGCTGGCCCAGACGGCTGGCCTGGAAGTGCCCAGGGCTGCCTATGACAATCAGCAGACACGACAGAGTCCGCAACAGTTTGAATTACTGGATCAGGTGGCCAATTATTATCAGTATCAGTTACAGCACCATGCCCAGGCTCAGAAGGTACAGGCTTATATTAAACAGCGTGGCTTAAGCGGCGATATCATTCAGACCTTTGCTCTGGGTTTTGCGCCGCCAGGCTGGGATAATGTGCTCAATGTTATTGGCGCGGGTAATGAGCAGAAAATACAGGCTCTGGTCGATACCGGCATGTTGATCAAACGGGATAATGAACAGCCTGAGTCTAAAAGAGCACATCAGTCACCCTGGTATGACCGGTTTCGGGAACGTTTAATGTTTCCCATCAGAGATCGACGCGGCAGGACCATTGCTTTTGGTGGACGGATACTGGGTAATGATAAGCCCAAATATATTAATTCACCGGAAACCCCTTTATTTCATAAAGGTCAGGAACTTTATGGCCTGTTTGAACTCAAACAGGCATTACGCAATATTGATCGGGTGCTGGTGGTTGAAGGCTATATGGATGTCGTTGCCCTGGCGCAATTTGATATCCGTTATAGTGTGGCCACACTGGGTACGGCGACCACGGCTGAGCATTTGCAAAAATTGTTTCGGCTGTGTGATGAAGTTATTTTCTGTTTTGATGGCGATCGGGCCGGCCGGGAGGCCGGCTGGCGAGCTATGAATAATGCTCTGTCAGCAATTAAACCGGGTAAACAGGCTCGTTTTATGTTTTTACCCGATGGCGAAGATCCGGATACTCTGGTCAGGCAAAAAGGTAAAGATGGTTTTGAAGCTGCAATAGATAACGCACAAAGCTTTTCAGAATTCTTTTTTGAAACTCTGATGCAAAAAGTCAATATGGAAACCCTGGATGGGCGCTCAAAATTGATTGATTTGAGCAAACCTTATTTACAGCAGATTCAGGAAGGGGCTTTTCAGACCTTAATGATTGCCCGCTTATCAGAACTGGCAGAAATAGATACAGTCAGTCTGGCAAATTTGTTAGGAATAAAAGCTGCTTTAGGCACGTCTATAGACAGGTCCGGTTCAGCGTATAGGCCAGGCGCTAAATCGCTTAATAGCCAGAATACCGGCAGGTCGGTTCTGCAAGTGGCATCACCGGTTAAAAAAGCCATTGCCTATTTGTTACAATATCCGGTACTGGCAGAAATAACGGGTGATCCGGGGCGTTTTTCATCCCTGGAACATGCTGATATAGCACTTTTTGTGCAATTGCTTGATTTACTGCAGAATGACCCCACTTTAAACACTGCAAGAATACTGGCAAAGTGGTCTGATGCAGGGCAGCGTCAATATCTGGAACAACTGGCGGTAGAGCCTTCTTTACTGACCGATGAAGAGGCAATTCGTTGTGAGTTTAATGAAATTTTACAGTTACTTAGTCGTCAGTATCAACAACAGCGCTTTAATCGTCTGGAGCGTAAAGAGCGTCAGCATGGGCTGAGTAAAGTAGAGAAAAGTGAGTATTTACAATTACTCAATTTACTTAATACCCAGCAGTCATGATAACTTTTTTATACAATTTGTGAAGCAATGCAGACTTTAATATCAACTTTTTAAGTGCTTTTTTATCTGCTAGCTCGCAGAAATTTGACAAATATGCTATAATATTAAGTTAGTTTTCAGCATTTAATCTTCAATTTGATACAATTATTTCGAATCAAAAACCAGGATCAAGAGGTTTATGGATCAAAACACACAACAATCTAAAATCAAACAGCTTATTGCCCGGGGCAAGGAGCAGGGATATCTCACCTATGCTGAGGTAAATGATCACCTGCCTAATGATATTCTTGAACCCGAACAGATTGAAGATATTATTGCCATGATCAATGACATGGGCATCAAGGTGGTGGAAGTTGCGCCGGATGCCGATGATCTCATTGTGGAAGGCTCTACCACAACCACAGATGACGATGTGGTTGAAGAAACTGCTGCGGCACTGGCTACTCTGGACAGTGAGTTTGGTCGTACTACCGATCCTGTGCGTATGTATATGCGTGAAATGGGTTCTGTTGAGCTATTGACCCGCCAGGGTGAAATTAAAATAGCCAAACGCATTGAAGAAGGTGTCAGACAGATGTTTTCTGCGCTGGCCTCTTATCCAGCAACAATTAATCTGTTACTGGAAGAATACGAAAGAGTTGAAAGTGGTGAGCGCAAAATTACCGATATTTTAAGTGGTACCGGTTTTGCTTTGCAGGAAGAAGAGGATGTTGAAGATCATCTTCTGGCAAATCCGGCATCCACCCCAAATGATGCCAGTAATGATGATAGTGATGATGATACCGAAGAAGCAGAACCTGACGGCCCGGATATGGAAATGGTGCATGAACACTTTGAACATATCCGAGAGCTAAACAAAAAACTGCTGTGTGAAGAAACCGGCAAAAAAGCCGGTGACAAAAACGATTACGACACCGATAAATGTAAGGCACTGCGGGCTGAAATGGCTGATGCGTTTATGAAGCTTAAACGTACTCACAAACTGAATGAACGTATGATTGTGAGTTTGCGCATTCTGATAGAACGTATTCGTCAGCACGAAAAAATTATTCTGACAGCCTGTGTGGAAAAAGCCCGCATGCCCAGAAAAGAATTTATCACCTCTTTTCCCTACAATGAGACCGATCTGACCTGGCTGGATAAACATATTGATGCCAGTGAAGACTATTCTGAAGTACTGGCTGAACACGCAGATGAAATTCGCAAGGCTCAACGTAAACTGGTTGGTATTGAAAAAGAATGCCGGATGAGTATTTCCGGCCTGAAAGATATAAACCGTCAGATGTCTATTGGTGAAGCTAAGGCGCGTCGTGCCAAAAAAGAAATGGTGGAAGCCAACCTGCGACTGGTTATTTCCATTGCTAAAAAATACACTAATCGCGGCCTGCAGTTCCTGGATCTGATTCAGGAGGGTAATATTGGTCTGATGAAAGCAGTGGATAAATTTGAATACCGTCGTGGTTATAAATTTTCTACTTATGCCACCTGGTGGATCCGTCAGGCTATCACCCGTTCCATTGCGGATCAGGCCCGTACCATTCGTATTCCGGTGCATATGATTGAAACCATTAATAAACTCAATCGTGTTTCCAGACAGTTATTACAGGAAAAAGGCCGTGAAGCCACCCCTGAAGAACTGGCGGAAAAAATGGAAATGCCGGAAGACAAAGTACGCAAGGTGCTGAAAATTGCCAAAGAGCCGATTTCCATGGAAACGCCCATTGGTGATGATGAAGATTCACATCTGGGTGATTTTATTGAAGATCAGAATATTCAGTCACCTTCAGAAACCGCTAATACCACCGGGCTGAAGAACGCCACCCGTAATATTCTTGAAGGCTTAACGGCCAGAGAATCCAAGGTATTAAGAATGCGTTTTGGTATTGATATGAATACCGATCATACTTTAGAAGAGGTGGGCAAACAGTTTGACGTAACACGCGAACGTATCCGCCAGATTGAAGCTAAAGCCTTACGCAAACTACGCCATCCAACCCGCTCAGAAATGCTGCGCAGTTTCATGCGCGAGGACTAAAAATCTGTCCCTTTTCTGCATCGAGAAGCTAGTCATAGTATTAATTACCCTATATAATACCTAGCTTCTCAACCCATCGGTTTATACCGACACCCCTACAAGGGCCTGTAGCTCAGTTGGTTAGAGCATCCGACTCATAATCGGCAGGTCGACAGTTCGAGTCTGTCCAGGCCCACCATTTTTTCTTTATGAAACAAATTGTTACGCCTATTAAAGCGTGGTTTATAAGCTATATAGTTTGTTTTAAAATTAAACCTGCCCATGGAATTAAGAATAAACAATTATCATAAAAGATACTAATTGTTGTCGGTAGAGAGGTTGCTAAAAAATTATATTTAAAAGAATTAATTCTTATTCTTGCTGGTGCTATAGGAAAAACAGATGCAGCTATGACCGTACTGAGGATGGATAGAAGGAGTCAATAGGTTTACTTTACAAGCTCAAGCTAAATCTAATAATCACATACAAAAAAATTGATTCAAAAAATTGCTACTGATTGATAGTGACTAATCTCTTATCTGTTCACATTTAAGTTCGTCCGTTCTTCTGTTTAATACCACACATACATGAAAAAGTGCATCATTAGTGTAGCCATCTACATACTTGGATTTGATTAATGTTCTCAGCAGGGCAGATGCATACCGGATAACAGGATCACGCTCCTGAACGTCGTTGTATACCAGGCGTCCATCATTAGTCCAGATAACAGGCCTTCCGGGTTCTCTCCATGGGTGCATGTTATTCTCCTTACCAGGTAATGGTTGCGCGACTAATTTCAAGACCATAATAGTCAGTACCAGTTTCACCACCTATGCTGATATTATCAGCATCAGCTACAAAGGTAGTCTTCTCCAAAAACTCTTGGTAGTGTTCTGGTAAAGGGCTACTGTATACCCTTGATGGGTCTACAAAGTCATCCTCCTTAAAGCTAAAGCCAAAATGAAACTCATCTTTGCCTGCTGTAGTGCTGGCCTCAAAATAATCGTCCTTTATTAAAAGGCCGAAATCAAACAGGCTTCCTCCATCATACTCATGCTTGAGATAACCCACATGGTGAAAGACCCAATCCAGATCAAAACCATCATCACCCGGAAGTATGATAGACTTTTCAAGTGTTTGAATGACTGGCTGGGCTTCAACAATATTGGCCAGGGTGTTGGCTGCGGCAATTGTAGTTGTGGCAGAAAATGCTTTTAGGAAATCACGTCTTTTCATAATAGTTCTCCAAAGCCTCATTAAATGTGCGGGACACACTCGAGGCAATAGAGTGAAGTCGCGCTTTAGCAGTATTTATGATCCGCCCTGCAAGTTGCATACTTAAATCGGCGAAAGTTTATCAATCATACAATAAAAAACCCGCTTAGCCAGGCTAAAGCGGGTTCGAAAAAATCTCATCCTCACTTTAGCTTTATTTATTAATCGCCTGCAAGCAGAGTTCAAATTGGCGATAATTTAATCTTATAGCAATTATTAATTATCTTCAATGATTAAAATCATCTGTGAAAAATATTAATACAATGTAGTAATCTTATAATTTAACTTCGCTATGAGTAGGCAGCAGAATCCAAATCTTGAAATAATGCAATGAGCTGGTAAATGAAATGGTATTCTGTTCTTTACCAGTTAACACCATGTAAGTTATTATTAAATCGTGTTTATTAGTGTATGCTGTCACCTTAAGTAAGACTCATAATCGACAGTTCTGGATAAACTTTTTGGAACAGAAGAAAACAATAACCAGAAATGAATCCATTTCATTCTTTAATAAGCATTATCCGGCATAAGAAAATATCATTAAACTGTTCTGTTTCCTTGCAGAACCATTTGGCCACGTATTCAATTTCACAATCAGCAATGGTGTAATTTCTGGAAACAGAGTGCTTAAGCATATGGGTAAACTTTTTTGATGTTCTTCCAATAATAGTATTATGGTGCATAATACTATAACCCTTAGCATTATTGTCCATTTTTAACTGCACTGTGGTTCCAGCCATAATTTTATTTTTTGTAACATATTTTTGACTGTAAGTGTTTCTGGATAAATAGCTTAGATAGGCATCTTCGAGCTGCATGATTAACAGCCGCTTTTTTATAGGAGGAAAATGAAGTTGCGAAAGGGCGAAATTGCCGAAACACAAGTCTGGCTTGACTATGCCTTAGCTTGTGAGTATATTGACAAAGCATCATATAAAACACTTACTGATAAATACGACCACATATTGTCAATGTTGGTTAATATGGCTAATCA
>JALSUJ010000360.1 GCA_027071355.1 Gammaproteobacteria bacterium
CATTACTCACATACAGACACTATTACAGCCTTATCAGATAGAAATCCATACCATTGCCGGACAGGATAAAATACCAGGTAGCTGGTTTGGTGAACCGGAAGCCGGCATTATAAAAAATAAGCTTTATATTCGTTATGATACTCCAGTTCACTCAGCCCTGCATGAGTCCTGCCATTATATCTGTATGGATACATTGCGACGCCAGGCCCTTGATACCGATGCAGCAGGAGGATACGATGAGGAGAACGGGGTTTGCTATTTACAGATTCTGCTGGCTGAATACCTGCCCTTTATGAATAAACGTCAGATGATGCAGGACATGGATGAGTGGGGATACACTTTTCGCCTGGGTTCAGCACAACGCTGGTTTGAAGAAGATGCACAGGATACCCGACAATGGCTATTACAATATGGGCTGATTAATAGCAATAGCCAGCCAACCTGGAAACTACGTAATTAATATCACAATAACCTTGATTTTGTGCCATTCCATACTAGTCTGAAAATACAAGTGGCTAATCTTATCTTATGGAGTAAATATGCGTTTTGATTCAATCCACAATTATTATGAAACCCTGGTTGTCAGAGAATTAATTCAAACCTTTGTCGATGATATCAAACATATTGATGAAGATTATTTACAGGATATTGCCTGTATCGCATTAAATATGCTACCGGCGCGTTATGTACGCCATGATGTAGATATGGCCTTCTTTTTAACCACCAGTGAACGAGCAGATATGGATCTTGCGGTTAAAGATGCGGTTTTAAAAGCCAAGGAACATGTTGATAATCAGGAGTCAGATTCCAGACCGAATACTTACTCTCAATAAACATCCCGTCATAAACTATAAATACCAGTGAGATGAAAGCAAAAGCAGCGTATAATGACTGGATTACACTCCACTATATTAAGAGAAATTAAACCAATGAATACGGATAAATACAATATTGCCATTGATGTCGATGTTCAATATATAGAAGAACAGTCAGCACCAGGTGAAGAACGTTATGTATTTTCCTATACCATTAACATTCTTAATAAAGGTTCAGAAGCCGCTCAGTTAATATCCCGTCACTGGATTATTACTAATTCTGAAGGTCAGACTCAGGAAGTTAAAGGTCCTGGTGTCGTGGGTGAACATCCCTTTCTAAAACCCGGAGAAGATTTTACCTATACCTCCGGGACGATTATAGATACCCCAGTTGGCAGTATGCAGGGCAGTTATCAGATGAAAGCCGGTGACGGACAGATGTTTGATGCTGAAATACATCCGTTCACTCTGGCCAAACCCAGCTTTCTGCATTAATTATTTTTCAGATTGCCGGACGGCATCTTATCTCTGTTATCTAAATCCGGTATGATTTTAGCCTGAATCAGGCTATACTGGGAGATATTCTATAACTATTCACAGTACTGAGCCAACAACAAATTTGGCAGCCCTTATTTTAGCAACATGTAAATTCTAAAAAGAGGTGGTTAAATTGTTTGTTACTTAGAAGCGTGTTCTGGTTTAGCGACAAGAGTCTTATGCCAATATGATTAACAAAACTGCTCATTTCATAATCAGCCTCTTTGCCATGCTTATCACATTGCTTTCCTTTGTGTTACTCAGTATACAGATTTTATTTATCAGTCTTATCTGGATGTTTATCCGTTTTTTACAGCTCCTGAACAACAAACTTAACCACTACCTTCATCGCTATAGTGTTGAACCTAAATAAATCAGTTGAACCTTAGCCTTGCCGGAAGCCACATACTGATACAGTTGTATAGTCTTGATCTAATATCCAGGGGCTGTTGATCTTTCATCTAATACCCTGGCAGATACCTTTTATCAAATTCAGCTTGCATCTAAAAAGAACAACAGCTTCTAGTAGAGTGTGACGAACAAATCAAATTTCACTATTTAATTAATTACTAATTAACTATTTTAAAAAAACCTACTATAATAATGGGTTGTATCAATACTTTTATTCTTAACAGGGAATATTTTTGAAACGCCTCGTTTACAGTTTATTACTGTGTTTTGTGCTCATTAGTCAGTCTATTGCAGGCAGTTATAATAATAACTGGCGCTCTCTGCCGTTTGTAGAAATGATGGCCGCAATGATAAGAGCCATGAATGATATTATGGGCGGAAGTGGTAATAATTATTACTCCAGCCTCTATGGCATGCCTTACTCACCAGCATTTATGCCGGGAATGAGTAATGGATTATACGGTTTGAACGGTTATCCAATGTCCCCGGGAAATATCAATAAACCACCGGCTAATACTTTTTTTAAAGATTTTAGCACCGGACAAAATGCCGACAGCAGCAATAATAGTGGTAATTTCTGGGATCTGAGCAGCACCCGGACTGCTGCTACAAGTAGTAAGAACAGGCAATACCCTGCAAACTATACACAGAGCTATACACAAAATAACAATAATAGTATGAACGGGATCTGGCAGTCTCAGAACGGAAATGTCATTGCCATTTATAATGGTAATCATTTTATCTGGTCAGATGGCAATAAACGTAATCTGGCAGGAAGATTAGCAATAAAAAATAATATTTTATATGCCTATATTCCTGCCAGCAAAACCACCCTGCAGTTTCAGTTTTACCGTGAACCGGATAAATTTATTGTGCGGGACAAAAATGCACGAGTATATACCTTTAAACGCATTTATTAGGAACGAAGTCGGTATAAGTTTTGCTTATATTAAAACCTGAAACTTTTTGCTTTTGATTTTTTGACTAATGACTTCTCTCCCTAAAACCCCGCTTTTTTTACAGTACGACTAACGGTACTATAATGTACGCCAAAATGGCTGCCAATTTGATCCAGGGTATAATTGCCTGTTTCATAGGCCTTGACCATAGCTACTTTTATATTTTTAAAGCGTTTACCAAAATCAGTTAAAGGCTTTACTTTTCTGGATTTGCGCTGTCTGGCCTTATCCATAATCTTTCCTGTGGCCATTTGTTTTTTCCATTTTTTCACAAATGCATCACTACCCAGCAGGATCTGAGCCTGGACCTGTGACATAATATCAAAATCTTTACCGCTATTGTCCAGTGCCTTTTGCAGTGCATTACGGGCACGTTTAGGCTGTTTGGCAAAGTGAGCCAGAACTTCATCACTATTTAACCATTGTGGTGTTTCTGTAAGGCCCATAGTGGCCTGATAACTGCTCCACTTCCATTTATCCAGCTTACGTGCCCTGCGGGTTATTAAAGGCATTAATAATACGTATTTAAGCACCTCAGTAAAGAACGGTTCAGACTCAACCAGTATGGCCTTAAAACGACCATGAAAGATATTTCCACTGGTTTCATATCTGGCATTATAACGCTGGGTATAGACACCATTTAGCTGTCTCATACCTTTAGATAAATTAGGTTTTGGGGTTTTAACAAACAGCTGAAATGAATCCGGCAGTAAATTATAAGCTAGCACATCCCATTGCATACGGGTTACAACTTCCTGAAGAATGGAGAGAAACTCCTGACGATCTTTAACATCCTTAAATACAGTCGCTCCCGGAACAGCCCTGGATGAAATATAATAATATGCGCCTGAATACTCTATTCGTACTGGCCTTGCCATAACAACACCTTTAACCTTTACTTTTTTTAATTGATACCGTTTAATATCTTTGTACTTATAATTTATAGACGCTTTTTTTGATTTGCGCTATTTTTGTACAGTTTTTTTTACTTTTAATTTTGATTCAGGTCCCATTTTTTAATATGAGCAAACAAAAAAATTCACCCTCTGAGCAAAATAATGCAGTTCGTCTGGATAAATGGCTCTGGGCTGCCCGCTTTTATAAAACCCGTGCTCTGGCCACTGAAGCCATAAAAGGCGGAAAAGTGCATCTAAATAATCAACGGGTAAAACCCAGTCATCATGCAGAAACAGGTCATAGCGTAAGGATAAAAAAAGAATCTATTGAGCAAACGGTTATTATTAAAGAACTGTCTGGAAAACGCGGCCCTGCAAAAGTAGCTCAGACCCTGTATGAGGAAACCGCTGAAAGTATTGAACTACGTGAAAAATTATTACAGGAGCGCAAGGCTGCTTTTGCCGGTATGCCTCAATATGCCAGCCGACGTCCCAGCAAAAAAGATCGCCGGAAAATTATTCGCTTTAAACAGGAACATCAGAATTAGCAGAGATAGTGTATAAACACCGGAGCCAGCCGTACTGGATAAGCAACTAATATAACTCCCGGGTATAAATTAATCGTCTGGAACGATTATAAATACCAAAACTGGCTCGGGCTGACGGTGCTTCATCACCCCCCCCCTGCCAGTCAAATTTTAACCAGTCCTGTGTCTTAAATAAATAATCAACATAGCCTCCCATGCCAGGCCCCTGATTCGGCTGTCCTGGCTTGTGCAATGTGAACGATCTGGCTCCCATATTCAGAAGTCCACTGCCGGTACTTTCAATATCGGCTGTAGTAATACCGGAAAAAACAGCACTATTCCAGTCAATATCGGTACTGACATCTATGCGGGTAAAATTATCATCAAAGTTTCTCTGAAACCGACCGGAAACACTATCAAAGTATTCTGTCCCCGTTTTAATCGTAAGCGGCAGCTCAATGGCTCCATAGGCATTTTTTACCACAAAGCGGCCATAACGGACATCCGTACTGCCCAGTGACTTGGCTGTACAATTGGCCAGTGCAACACAGGCAGAAGAGGTGAGAGGGTTCATATCCAGGTCCTGTAAAAGAATATCCGTGCCGGCTTCATTATCATTGACCATTAAGCCGATTTTCAAAGACTGATAAGGTCCGTCAGGATTGTTAATACGGCTAAATAGCACATTCTGTTCATTAAACAGCATCTGTCCATTAAGCCAGTGTCCCGATAATAAAGATAATCGGGATGATAAGTCAGTACCATCATTATTATTTTCAGCAACACCTGCAACATCTGCTCTGGCAAAATTACCATTATAATTCTGGGTCACGATATTATTAGCATTCTGAGCTTCCAGGGTATACTGTACTTTAATTTCAGGCTGACCCATATACACAAAACCCGCCCCCCAGTCTGGGGCCATACTAACATTATAAGGATTAATTAAGGCAAAATGATCCGGTACAAAACGTCCGGTCTGCTGTGTTCCCGTCAGATTAATACCTGTTCCGAGATAATTGCTTACATTGGCCCGAAGCGTAAAGTAACCTACTTCAGAATAGCTGATATCAGTAAAGAATAACTTATCATAAACATTACCGTTTAGTGTAAAATCATTTCGATCTATATCACCGCCTAATGCCCCTAGAAATCCCGGCATGGGTCCGGGTAATTCACCGGATAATAATACATCAGCCACAAAATTCTGCACCGCTTTTCTATTGCCGTTATCTTCCTGACATTCAGCATTAACCTCAACTTCAAATAGTTCACTGCCTGCTTTTCTGACGGGCGAGGCAGTAGCTGTCACTGCATTCATAACGGCACCGCCTGGACCCGGTAGTTTTGCCTGCACAGATAAAGCATCAGGGATAACGATAAAGCTCTGATTACCATTTAAGACTAGTCCGTCACTACCGCTATAATTAGCATTAAGAGTGACTCGTCCGGCGTCATCATAACGTGCTCTGAAATAATTATTTCCAGGATTAAAGTTTATAACCACAGGATTGATATCCGGATCCGCTTCTTCAGTCCCCCCATAGGGAGTAATACTGATTTTTTTATTGCCCTGTGCGGGAGAATTATAAGAGGTGCTGAAACGAATTGAACGATTGCCTGAAAAAGCCGGAACACAACTGACACTGGAATCTGCTTTTTTTACTGCTTTTATTTCAATATCTGCAGAAGTTTGACAGGCATTCTGATTACTTATAGAGAATATAAATCCTGCATCCTCAAACTTCATATTACAATTATTGCTGCCGGCATTATTACATACGGTATTATCAAGAGCGGCGGGCGTAGATGAGGCAATAGCTAATGTCACGGTTCCTGCCTGGGTATGACTTAATTGTAATGACCCGATCCCATTCGTAATGGTCGTACTGCCAGTCCAGTGATCAGCATTACCTGCGGGTAATAAACTGATATCCACATCCTGTGGGTATAGAGCTGAGCAATCCGCATTCAGGCAAGCCTTAAAGATAATTGTTTCAGGACTACAGGTTAATCCCAGACCATCATGCATAATTTCAATATGATGTAGTACTGAGCCACCACCACAGGAACGACTGCTACCGTCCCAGTTTTTCTTTACTCGCTCAAAATCTACAATGGTTTGTAAATCACCCTGAGTAAGAACTCCTTTAAATACTTTAACTTCATCCACGAAGCCTTTAAAACGATTCCATGTTTCTGCCCCATCCACTTCACCACCGAGAGACGACTTGCCGGGTGAAATCACAGCAGTTCCTGTCACCTGTCTGGATTTATGTTCTAACAGATTACCCGAACTATCAAATAAATACAGATCCTTATTCGCCTTATTATTCGGCAGAATAGTTAATACTGCCGCAGCAAAATACCATTGATTGCTGGCAATCAAATTAGGTGAAGTATCCAGACTGACAGGATTAAAGCTGCGATGATAAAACCGTATTCTGCCCCTGCCGGGATCACCAACACTAAGCGCATAACCTCCTGTCGAAGTCTCATCATCGGCAAAAATTCTCTGTCCACTTTCAGTATTATCCCGAGTATTAAACCAGCCGGTAATGGTAAAACTCTCTGTTAAATTTGGGAACGTCGGGAGTTCCACATAACCATCATCATTAAAACTGCCGACCCGGCATATTCCACCATTAACCTGAGGATCTGCTGCATCCGCCGTGGTCACACCATGCCTGGCCGAACCGTAATAATTATTGCCGCTATTATCAGCGACCTCATTACTCAGTCCGGTCCAGTCACTTTCATCCATACGCCACTCAGAAATAATACAGTTATTAGAAGCATTAAGTGCCAATTCAGTAGCACCCGTATAGGAAGGGTCCCCATAATTTGACAAGGTATGAAATCGAAATACCTTACCCAGACTGGGGGTAAAGTTAAAACTTTGCAGAGTATTATTCATATCTGCCGTAAAAATATAATCAGGGCCCACGGGATCTCCCAGCAGTTCCAGTTCCCTCATCCCGGTATAGGATGGATCACCATAATTCTGAATTGTAATCAGGCGAACATTAGTTGCTGAGCTCACTATATCATCATTATCCAGGGTGATAGTATGTGGCCCAGTTGAGCTGGGGACTGAAAAGGTATGCCCGGCCCCCAGAGACAGCCCCAGCAGACCAAATTCACTGGCTCCTGTATAGTTGGAATCACCATAGTTGTTTATGGTTCTAAAACGTACTGCTGTGACATCAACAGGCCGCTCAGATGGGGGCAGCAAAAATGTCTCGCCATTGGCATGCATGGCTGCCGTAAAAGTATAGGAAGCCCCTATTGATGGGCCCAGTACGGAAAATTCACTGGCACCGGTATACGATGAGTCACCATAATTATTTATGGTTCTCAAACGAACATGGGTAATATTGTTAATCGGGCTGGCCAGAGTAAAGGTTTCACCACTGGCATTCATGGCTGCAGTATAGGTATAATTCGGACCAATGGATGTGCCGGAAAATTGAATTTCATTGGCACCCGTATAAGAAGGATCACCATAATTACTCAATGTTCTAATCCTGGCTTGTGTTACGTTTGAGACCGGTGATAAATTCCATATCTGCTCACTGGCATTCATTGCTGCATTAAATACCGTTCCTCCTCCCGGTGCATTAATAGTCTGCCAGTTACCATTATTAATTTTTATATCAATTTCAAACGTATGAATTGAACGGTCATTGACACCAAAATTGACTAGAGTAAAGCGGTCCAGATTAATTGCATCGCCACTGACACCATTCAGATCAGTATCAAAGGAAAACTCAATGGTGTTGCTTTGTTTATTACTTAACCATTGAGAATTCAGATCACCATCATGCAGATTGCTAGCGGCCCAGTTGCTATTATTAAGCTGACTGTCAATAAAATCCAGTTGACCACCATTATCCCTAAGCACAAAATTATAATCGGGC
>JALSUJ010000361.1 GCA_027071355.1 Gammaproteobacteria bacterium
GAATATAATGAACAAAGTGCACTTAAAGCTAAGGAAAAGTTATTAAAAGTATTTATTGGTGACATAAACCATAATCTCAAAGAGTTACCCGATAATTACTTCGACTGTATCATTTTTAATGATGTATTAGAGCATATTGTTGATCCATGGAAACTTCTCGTTGCATTAAAGACAAAACTGGTGAACTCGGGCTATATAGTGTCATCCATACCCAATGTACGTTACTATGATAATATTAAAAGGTTGATAATTAATAAAGACTGGGAATATACTGATAAAGGTATTCTCGATAAAACCCATTTAAGATTCTTTACCCAAAAAAGTATCATGAGATTATTTGAGGATACAGGATATAAAGTTATCTCTTTATCCGGTCTTGAGGGTGGTGTAAGTACCCGTTTTCCATTTAAATTCGCTGTATTGAACTGGATGACATTAAAGTCACTGGATGATATGAGATATATGCAATTTGTGACCATTTGTAAAAAATCATAATCTATTATTTATGCATGAGCTTCCAGCCACTGCTCAAACATCATCATAACCCAGATCATTACCCCATAATAAGAACTATGTTCACTATTATGGGCCTGCCATAAATTGTTGATATAATCTTTATGAAAAAATCCTCTTTGTTCCAGAGTTAATAAACTCTCATGAGCCATTTCATGCAAAGGCTTATAATCATTTAACCAGACCCCAAAAGGTAAGCCAAAACCATGTTTCTGTTTATTAATTACATCATGGGGCAGGTAATCGGCCAAAGACTGCTTAAAGAAATAGCGTAGATCCTGTCCCTTAAGTTTTAACTCAGGAGGAACTCCCGCAGCAAAATTAACCATATCATCATCCAGAAAAGGATAAACCACATCCACACCGGCAAGTGCACACATATTATTAACTTTACGGATATCATTATCCGCAATAGTCACCTTCATATCCAGGTGCAGCATTTTATGTAAGGAATTTTCTGAACGAGTACGGTTATAAACTTCTTCCTGCATAGCTAAAGGCAATTCTGAATTAACCTGTGACAAAAAATCACCATCAAAGATAGTATCCAAAGGGGTTCGGTTTAAAAAATTATAGGTTTCAAAGCGAGCCGGTAACGGTATTTTGGCCTGTTGAATATAGCTATTAATTTTTTTAACAACAGGTAAAGAAGTAGCCCCCGGCATTTTTAGAAAAACCGGTTCTAAAACAGCCGCACGTACAATAGCGGGGATTTGCTTATAAACCTCAAAAACCTTTTGTTTGGCATAACGTTCATTACCAGCAAATATTTCATCCCCGCCATCGCCGCCAATCATGGTATGAATGCCATTTTCTCGGGCAAATTTGGCACAATAATAAGCCGGAATGGCCGAGGCATTGCCAAAGGGTTCATCATAGGTTTGAGCAATTAATGGAATGGCTTTAAAAACATCTTCCGGGGTTACATAATATTCATGATGATGAGTATTAAACTGTTTTGCGGTAGTTCTGGCAAAAGGGGTTTCATCATAACCGTCTGCATCAAAACCAATAGAAAAGGTATCGGCTGTTTCCTGTAACTCGCTTAATATACCGGACATGGTAGAACTGTCCAGCCCACCACTTAAAAAAGCTCCGGTAGTCTGCTCAGAGAGTCTGGATTTAACCACATCTCTGAGCAGTTTTTTGAATTGTTCACTTAATTCTTCAAATGATTCAGTATTATTATCCTGATAAGCAATTTGCCAGTAAAAATGTTTTTCAATCTGGCCTTTAGAAAAAACAATATATTGTCCCGGTAAAAGCTTTTCTACATTTTTGTATATGGCTCCGGGAGAGGGCACCATATGGAAATAAAAATAATTAAAAACACCCTGTTCTGATAATGCTTTGGTGCTTGCCGGGTGTACAAAAATGGCCTGCATATCAGAAGAAAAGATAATTGCATCACCCATAGTTTGATAGCAAAGCCGTTGTATCCCCATGCGATCAAGGGCAAGAATGGTTTTGTCCTGTTCCCGGTCAATAATTGCCAGAGCAAAATCATTGTGACTTTGTTTTAGTAAATCAATGCCATATTGCTGGTAGAGTTGGGCAATAACGGCTGCATTGCCCTTATCCTGAGCCAGCGAAGTCAGAGCGGCGTCTTTCCAGTGGATATGTCCCGTGCAGGCCACCATCAGCTTTGAACTATTAAAAATATCCTGCTCAGTAAAATCAGCCGTGGCTAAGGCGGCACAGGTGCTGTTGTCAATTGAAAACGCCTGGGAGCGGTGCAGGCTTGCAGGTATAACAATTTTGTCCAGCATAGCCTCAATAATCTTTTCATCAGCGCTGTTTTGATTATTTTTTTGGTACCAGCCGCACAAACCTGACATTCAAAGCCCTTTTTTGATAGTGAGTGTCCATCACGATGGACACTCGTTATATAGATATTGGAGTATATCAGAGTATTTTAACGAATAAAAAAAACAGAGAAAATAGGCAAAAACTGACAGGCATATAATTTAACAGACTTCCTTTTTTTGTACTAAAAACAACTGAGATCGAGTAATATGACATGAAGGTGATTTCACACAACTACATCAAATTGCAACTATTTAATAGTTGCAATTATGAAAATTAATTATATAATTAATTTGTGCCGTAAAACAGGTAAAAGAGAAATTGCAAAGAGGTGGATTAATATGAAATTATTAAAACATAAAGGCTATTATGGTTCAGTTGAGTTCAGTGCTGAAGATTCCTGCTTATTTGGTCAACTCCAATTTATTAATGCACTGGTGACTTATGAAGGTGAAAGTGTTGCCGAGATTGAACATTCTTTTAGAGATGCGGTTGAGGATTATATTAAAACCTGTGAGCAGCTTGGCTATGAGCCTGAAAAACCTTGCAAAGGCTCGTTTAATGTCCGCATTGGTAGTGAGTTACATCGTAATGCTTTAATCTGTGCAAAAAATATGGGGATCAATTTAAATGAATTTGTTAAAAATTCGATTGAAAAAGCCATTCACATATAACCTGATTTAAGCTAAATGATTACAAAATAACTTAACAATCATTATCAAATTTTTCATTCGATAATTTGGCAACCTCATATAGAAAATGGTTTGATAGCCAATAGCCATTATTGCGAACTTTTATTAACAAAGGTAGTACATTATCTATCAAGCGATGTTTCTTTGCTAATATTAATAAACCAGCTAAACCAATGACTGAGAGCTTATACTGTCTGGCTATATGTCTTCCTTTTGTTTCATCAATTAATAAAGCGTACTTTTTTTTCTTTAAGGCTAAAGTAATGGCGCTGGCTTCACCCGGATCTAACAGTATTTGTAAATCTGCATCAATATTGTTAACGGTTTCAATTTTGATATAACCATGATTAACGGCCGATTGAAGACAATTTACTGCAATATCATTACCTGAAATGACTTCTTGATAGACCTCTTTAGTGATGCAACAAATTTCAAATAATTGCTCAAGTAATCTCAGTTCCTGTATTTTACATAAAGCAATAATTGGTCCGGCATCAGCAATAATACATTTTTTCATCTATAGAAATTCGTTCAGATCATCAACCAGTTCACTGGCATCCATATCCGCTGCCGGAATATCAAATTTTGCCATGAGTTTAAGAAAGGATTCTAATGACATTTCAGCCATTTTTGCGCCTTGAACCTGAGTGAGCACATGGTTTTCAACTAGGTTTAAGGCAATAGCACGAGATACACCCTCACCCAACATACGTTCATCAAAGGGTATGGCTACTTTTACCGGTCTACCATGAGAAGTTATGACTGAAACGGAGTTATCAGTTAAAAAATGGCCGTCACGTAACTCTCTGGCGGAATATGTTTTTATGGTCATAAGCATGTCTCCTGATTTCTAGTATATATTAAAATGTCACCTATGTGACATTTTGCTTCTAATTAAAGCAATGTTCCACGACAAACCCCTTGAGAACCGGATATTATATTACACGGGAGAGATACCCATGCTCCCCAGGATCGGATCATACTTTGGTTAAAATATGTTCAATATGAAAAAAGTATTACATTTATAGCCACTGAGTATCCATTGACCGTACTCCTTTATGAAGTTTCGGCAGCAGGGAAGCTGCCGAAAAGCCTCCATGGATGGATTCACGGCGTCTTCAGAAAGGAGTACGGTCAATGAATACGGTATTTGCGTCTAAATTATAATTATTAAAAGTATGCTCCCGCCTGGATAGCCTTTTGACATAAGGGCTGTTTCTAAGTGTGGCATACAAGTTAAATCTGTATCAATATGTATGTCTCTTCGACATACATTTATAACCACTAACCTGTTTATCATCTTTTTCTTACAGTAATCAGCCACAACATCCCTTATAATCAATATCTATTCATTCATGCCCTCTCCCAGTGGAAGAGGATCAGGGTGAGGGACTTTTTAAATTAAATAGTAATCATATTCAGGATCGAAATGAGCGATTTTTGGCTAAAAGTAAGAAAAACGCTGCAATACCATTGGAAAAAACGGCTGATAGCCATAAGGGAAGCCAAATGGGACAGGAGCAAGCCTCTTGCCCAGTCTCCGGTGTTTATTTTAGGCTGCTCCAGAGCCGGTACCACCCTGGTCTATAAAACCTTTTCTGAGTCCAGGCAATTAGGTACCTTGCAACGTGAAACCCATGATTTATGGGCTTCCCTGCATTCCCTGGAAGACAAGCAATGGTCAGGGCACGAGCTAGACGAAGCCGATGCCAGTCCGGCTGATGCTGAATTTATTTCCCGCTACTTTTACAGCCATACCGGTACTTTACAGTTTGTAGATAAAAACAATCAAAATGGTCTATGCTTACCTTATTTACTAAAATTATTTCCTAAAGCTCGTTTTGTGTATATTAAACGCAGTCCGGGGGATAATATCAATTCCTTAATTGAGGGCTGGCGTAAAGCGGATGAATTTGCCACCTGGTCTAATAATTTACCGCTTGAAGTGAATGTGGAAAACGGTCAGTTTAAACGCTGGTGTTTCTTTATTGCACAGGGCTGGCAAGAGTATGTTAATGAATCCATTGAAAAAGTTGCCGCCTATCAATATCGAGTGATAAACAGGGCTATTCTAAAAGGAAGGAAGCTAGTACCTCCATCCCAATGGGTCGAAATCCGTTATGAAGACCTGTTAGTTGATCCGGTTAAAGGCTTTAAAGACGCTTTTGTTGACCTGGGACTGGAATTTGATAAACACCTGGAGCAGCACTGTCAGTCCGTATTGTCTAATCCATATAATGCGTTTTCTGAAATTCGTCTTGATAAATGGAAAGACGGGCGCAATGCGGAAAAAGTGGCCAGTGTTATGGCATCAGTTGAAGATGTCGCAAAAGAGATGGGTTATTAATAAATGTTTAATGACTGTCAATAAAAATGCCTGTATTTGAAATTGTTTTTTATATACTGCTGGCAGTCATAATATGGTTTTTAATGATTATTGTCCTGTTATTTATAGTTTATGGCAGAGAATTTAAACGACTCTGGCAGGAACCCATGTTGCGTTACCCGGTGGTTATTTTTGACAGTGACGACTGGGGTGTTGGCCCAGTAGAGCAAATATCGGCTCTAACAGATTTACTAAATTTATTTTTACACTATCAGGATAACAAACAGCAACACCCCAAATTAGCCCTGGGTCTTATATTGGCAGAACCGGATTTTAAAAAAATACAATCCGATCCAGAGCAGTATTATTTTAAAGATTTAAGTGATGAGAATTATACTGCACTGGTTCAGCTAATAAAAAATGGTTTTGATCAAGGTGTATTTGATATTTATTTGCATGGTATGGAGCATTACTGGCCATCATCATTAATGAGCAACTTGCATCGGGAAGAAGTAAAAAACTGGTTATCTGCTCATACTAACCACATGACTGAGGATTTACCCTCTTTTTTACAAAGCCGATGGTGTGATACCCGTTCCTTGCCATCAAGCACACTCTCAGAAACAGAGATTGAGCAGGCTGTTTTGCAGGAGCAACGGTGTTTTAAAAAGATATTTGAACAGACCCCAAAGGTCGTTGTGCCGCCTACATTTGTCTGGACTGAGCAAGTGATAAAAACTTATGTACAGCACAAAATACATTTATTTATAACACCCGGCAAACAATTTACCGGGCGTAATGCCGATGGTGCTCTGGTAAGTAATGGACGCACTTTTTTAAATGGAGAATGTGATAGTACAGGAGCCTGTTATCTGGTAAGAGATATTTATTTTGAGCCGGAAAAAGGACATAAAGCTGATAGGGTAATAAATGATATTATTAATCATACCGCCTGTGGCAGACCGTCTTTAATAGAAATGCATCGGTTTAATTTTTTAAAAGATAAAGCTCATTCATTAAGCGAATTAAAAAAATTACTGGATATGATTACTAAGCAATTACCAGAAAGCTTATACTTTTCTGCAGAACAACTGATAGAAAGTTATAAAAACAGGAATAAGACATTATTAGTTTATCCATTTTTTGAACGTATATCGATATGGTTAAAACGTATTCAACGCTTTTTAAAATACAAACGCCTGGCCAAATATTCAGGGTTTAATATTTTTATGGGTAGTCAGCAATGAATCTAAAAAGACATAATGGTATCCCTATTCTAATGTATCATAATCTTGGTGATGCACCCTGTGAGGAAGATGTTCCATATTTTGTTAGTCAATCAAACTTTTATAAGCAAATGCGCTTTCTTAAATGGGGAGGGTATAAAACTATAACACTTGATCAGCTGAAAGGTTTTATTCAAGGTAAGAAAAAAATCCCAAAAAGATCAATTATTATCTCTTTTGATGATGGATATGATTCATTTGAAAAAATTGGAGTACCTATTCTAAAAAAAATTGGATTTAGTGCGACAATGTTTATAATTACCAGCAAAATAAATACACCTGGTTATCTTGGAAGTGAAAGCATTCGTAAGTTACAACAAGATGGGATACAGTTTGAGTCCCATTCTCATACTCACCCTATTATTACTAAACTTCAAAACTCAGAAGTAAAATTTGAATTGTCTGAGTCAAAAAAGGAACTGGAATCAGTTCTGAGTTCTTCTGTTCGGTTTTATGCTTACCGAGGGGGTCATTACAATGAAAATATTAAAAAAATGGTTCAGGATGAAGGTTATACAGCAGCGGTATGTAGTAAGCCAGGGCTTAATAATAACAAGACCAATATTTTTGCTTTAAGGCGTATGGGTATTCGGGGAAATGATGATTTAGGTGACTTCGCCAGAAAATTGTTAGGTAATACCTATTACCGTCGTAGTGTCGCGTATTTAATACATTTTTTAAAAATTTAAAAAGGATAATGGTGAGAATATAAATGAATTTATACACTGATATTAATTTTATACATGCTCATATCTTTGCTAAAAAATGTTAGTTTATTTCAAATGTTGTGTGAACTAAAATGAGCAAACCCAGCATTAGTGTTATTATCGCTGTATACAATGGTGAACAGACCATTGATAGAGCTATTAATTCAATTGTAAAACAATCCTGGCCAGTGGATGAAATTATTATTATAGATGATGGTTCTACCGATAACACAAAAGAAAAAATTGCAATATTTAAAGATAAAGTACAATATTTTTATCAAAATAATGCTGGCGTTTCAGTAGCTAGAAATAATGGTGTAAAAAAAGCAAATGGTGAATGGATTTGTTTTCTGGATGCTGATGATTGGTATTATTCAGATAGGATAAAATGGCATATGGAAATGATACAGCAAAATCCGGAACTGGATTTTTTAACCGGTAATTTTGATTATATTGATGAAAATGGCAATATACTGCGTCAGTCTATGCAATCAACTAAGCTAGGTAAAAAACTATTGGATATGGCGGGTGAAAAGACCACTGTCATTATGAAAGAAAAGCTTATTGGTGAGTTTGTGGAACAGCATTTTGGTGATACCCATACCTTAACCGTAAAGCGGGCTGACTTTTTAAAGCTGGGAGGCTATCCTCAAGGAGTGGCGGTGTGTGAAGATGTTAATTTTTTAATAAGGCTCAGTGCAATCAGTCATTATATTGGTGTAAAAAC
>JALSUJ010000362.1 GCA_027071355.1 Gammaproteobacteria bacterium
ATGCGTTTCTATGCGTTCCATAATGTCCAACCTTCTCAAACGCCCAATTTTTGAAATACTCAAGGATTCCAGTAAACCGATTAAAGAGTATGAACTTCATATAACATTGGACTATATATACGTCTAAAAAAGCGGGCAGAAGTCAGCTTAAAACAGCAGACTTCTAATGCTTGACTGATTCTCCATAGTATAAAAGTGGTTTCAATTCTGTTATTCCTGATTTTTTCGACTAATATGTATTTATATAAGGTATCCATTGAATAAACCTATACGATAATGAAAATAGACATCAGGTCTCTATTCCAGAAACAGGATAATTATCAGCTGACCAGCTGGTTGTTTCTTCGTGGTCTGGCCCTGGTCTATGGTATTGCATTTTTATCTCTGGCAGTTCAGATCACCGGTCTGGTCGGTCCAAATGGTATCCTGCCATTTTACCAGACCTTAAACCTTGCTTATACAGAGTATGGCTGGCATGCCTGGTTGCAAATTCCCACCATTTTCTGGTTTGATGCTTCAGATTTTGCCCTGAAACTGGCTGCTTATGGTGGCGTGCTGCTGTCAGTGCTCTTATTCCTGGGGCGTTGGCAAACCGGTGCCCTCATCGGTATGTATATCCTTTATGTGTCTTTATTCCTGGCCGGTAATTTATTTCTAAGTTTTCAATGGGATACGTTATTATTGGAAACCGGATTTCTTGCTATTTTTCTGGTTCGTGGCGGACCCAATACATTATTAATCTTTATGTTCCATTGGTTATTGTTCCGCTTTCGTTTTATGTCCGGTTTTTTCAAATTGTACAATGGTGATCCCACCTGGCTGGATTTAACGGCCCTGAATTATTATTTTGAAACTCAGGTGTTGCCACATACAGGTTCATGGTATTTTCATAATTTACCCCACTGGATGCATACCGGTGGGGTATTGCTGGTTTTTTTTACTGAGTTGATAGTTCCGTTTTTTATGTTTCTGCCGCGTCGTTTTCGTATTACGGCAGCATTTATAACGATTTTTATGCAATTATTAATCATGACAACCAGTAATCATAATTTTGTAAATCTGCTGGTCATTGTGTTATGTTTGTTCCTGCTTGATGATCGATTTGTTTCCAGATGGGTACCCCAAAGCTGGTTGACAGCCAGTCAGTCTCCAAAACTGATGCTGGAATCATCACGGTGGTCAAAATCGGTCCTTGGTATCAGCGCAGCGTTAATTCTTGTCAGCAGTATTTCTGTTTTTGCCTGGCGAACACTACCCATAAGATTTCCAAACTTTATGGGGTATACATTTACCATAATGCATCGACTTGGGCTAGGACATATTTTTCATGTTTACGGGATCATGCAGACCGAACGTCAGGAGCTGGAAATTCAGGGATCATATGATGGTGTTAACTGGTATCCTTATGGTTTTAAATACAAACCCGGACCTGTCAATAAACGACCTCCGATTAATATTCCGCATCAACCAAGGCTGGACTGGATGATGTGGTTTTTACCACCACAGGCCAGAAAAGATGATTTCTGGCTTGATGGATTGCTTCAGCGCTTACATGAAGGTTCTCCGCAAGTATTACAATTGCTTGAAGATAATCCTTTCGAAGAACAACCCCCCAATTTTTTGCGAGTTGTAGCTTATGAATATCACTTTACCACACCTGAAGAACGAGCAGCCACGGGTAACTGGTGGACAAGGCGCTATCTGGGTATTTATCCTCATGTAAAACCTAGACGCCCCTGATTATATTTTTAAAACACCACTATATTAAGTTGCCACCGACTGCAACAGCCTTATGCACTGAATCTAAAGGATTATTCAGCGTATATTGAACTCCGTAAGAATATCATCCTGTAGTGCCTGTATTTATGGGGTTTAGGAAAACATGGATGTTTTCGTAAAGCGATACAGGGAGGTACTTGAGCGTCCCCAGAAATACAGGCACTACAGGATGATATGGTAATTTATACTGAGTAGTTACCAAGGGTTATAAATTCTTAACCTCAAACTACAATAGAGTGAAATTTAGAGGAAGTTTTGGCAATGAGTAAAAAACATCAGAAAGTACTTTCGGCCATATTTAGTGACCATCTTAGTAGTAATATCCACTGGAAAGAGATTGAATCACTACTGAGCCACCTTGGTGCCGAATTTAGAGAAGGTCCTGGATCCAGTTTGATTGCTATTCTCAATGGTGCTGAGTTTTCCATACATCGAGGTCATCATAATGCAACGATGTCTAAAAGTAGTTTGCATCAGCTGAGAAAATTTCTGGAATCAGTAGACATAATAACTAAAGACATAAAAAATAAATCCTTCTGATGAACTGTCAGTATTT
>JALSUJ010000363.1 GCA_027071355.1 Gammaproteobacteria bacterium
GAATAGCATGGTGATCAGTGACAATAACATCTATACCCTGCTCTTTTAACTTTACAATCTGATGCTCATCTGAGGAGCCACAGTCTGCCGTGATAATTAATTGCGGCATCTCCTCCATAGCCAGGATACGATCTGTCAGGCCCTGACTTATGCCATAACCATCGTCTATACGATGACCAATAAGATGCTGAATTTTTGCTTCTGGAAAATTAAAGTAATCTTTTAATGAAAAAAATAAAATAGCATGAGAAGTAATACCATCAACATCATAATCTGTCAGCAGGCCAATAGTTTGCTGATTTTTTATAGCCTGTGCAATTCGTTCTACCGCTAAATCACTATCTTTAAGCAGATTGGGAGGGGCAATATGTTTTAGCGAGGATGTCACCAGATCATCTACGTCCCATTGCAGACCATCCATGCGATTGGCCACAATACGGGCCTGTATCGGGGACAGTGACAGCCGCTGAATAAGTTCAGCGGCTTCAACCTGCGCTGTTCGGGCAATAACTTCAGGGATCACTAACGGATAACATCCAGTCCGCCCATATAGGGAATAAGAACATCGGGTACTTTAATAGAACCATCTGCCTGCTGATAATTTTCCATAATAGCCACCAGAGTTCGACCTACTGCCAGACCAGAGCCATTAATCGTATGTACCAGTTCTGGTTTACCGGTTTCTTTATTACGCCAGCGCGCCAGCATACGGCGAGCCTGAAAATCACCAAAATTACTGCAGGAGGATATTTCCCGATAGTTTTTCTGTGCCGGAACCCAGACTTCCAGATCATAGGTTTTTGTAGCTGAAAAACCAATATCTCCAGCACATAAAGCCACCACCCTGTACGGTAGATTTAATTTCTGCAGTATTGTTTCTGCATGCCTCAAAAGTTCTTCCAGTGCCTGCAAAGATGTCTCCGGCTTAACAATCTGCACCATTTCCACTTTTTCAAACTGATGCTGGCGAATTAAACCACGCACATCCTTACCATATGCTCCAGCTTCGGAACGGAAACAGGGAGTGTGAGCCGTCAGCCTTAAAGGCAGTTCGGACTCTTCAAGAATTGATTCTCTGACCATATTGGTGACTGGCACCTCGGCAGTTGGAATTAAATGCAGTTGCTTGTCTCCTGCAATAGTTTCTTGATCGCCATCTACGGCAAATAAATCTTCCTTGAATTTGGGCAGCTGACCCGTTCCTCTTAAAGCTTCCGGACGTACCAGATAAGGCACATAGGTTTCACTATAACCATGTTCCTCGGTATGAGTATCCAGCATTAACTGAATAAGTGCCCGGTGCATACGGGCCAGCGGACCTTTTAGAGTACTGAAACGAGAACCGGATAGTTTGGCAGCAATTTCAAAGTCCATTAAGCCGCCCTTGCCGTTCCAGCCGGTTCCCAGTGCGGAACCGAGATCCACATGATCTTTTATGGCAAAATCAAACTGGGGAATATTCCCCCAGGTGCGAAGTTCCACATTATCATCTTCATCTTTACCATCGGGAGTTGTTTCATGCGGGATATTGGGAATGCGCATTAAAATATCACTGGTTTCATCCAGCAGCGATTTTAAACGAAGTTCCATTTCCTTAAGTTCATCCCCGGTTTTTGCCACAGCCGCCAGAATAGCACTGACATCTTCACCATTTTTTTTTGCCTGTCCAATTTCTCTGGATTTACTTTTTCTATGTGCCTGAAGTTCCTGGGTTTTAACCTGAATGACCTTACGTTCTGCTTCCAGTTTAGCCAGTTTTTCAGTATCCAGTGTAAAACCTCTGCGAGCCAGTTGGGCCGCAATTTCATCCAGATTGTTTCTTAAAAGTTTGGGATCCAGCATTATTTATCTATCTCGGAATAAAAAGTATTAAGCGTTCAGCGTTCAGCGTTCAGCGTTCAGCGTTCAGCGTTCAGCGTTCAGCGTTCAGCGTTCATTATAAGTTTAAGCCAGGTGCTCGAAGGAAAGGTTGACTTCCCAATAGATGATATGGGCATTTTCTATGTGCTCATGGATGTAATTAATTAATTCTTCGGCCTTGTCGCTTTTATGGTAAAACTCAATAACCACCGGTAAATGGCCTGATATATCCAGTAAAGTACTCTGATGTATATGGCCCTGATCACCAAAGCCGGCCACACCACGGAAAATAGTCGTACCAATAACATCACCCCGTTCATGCAGTTGATCCAGTGTCTTACTGATATGGCCGTTACTATCATCAGTATAAACACGTACCAGCGTCACCGTGTGTTTGTTAATCTTTTTTGCCATAATCTTTAGCACTCCTTTAGAGCGAACGAGCCAGCATCATACCTGACCAGGTGGCGATAATACATAAAATAACGCTGATCAGGATATTAACAATGGCTTTCAATAATAAGCCTTCCTGCATCAGGGACAGTGTTTCCAGAGAAAAGGTAGAAAAAGTAGTAAAAGCCCCTAAAAAACCAATCATTATAAAGGCTCGAACCTCAGAGCCAAAACTCAGACGTTCAGTTAACAGGACAAAAGCCAGACCTATTACAAAAGAACCTATAATATTGACACTCAGTGTACCCCAGGGAAAACCACGCCCAAGCCAGGCATAGACACCATTGGACACCCAGAATCGCATCAGTGCTCCAAATGCGCCACCTGCTGCTATTGCACCTAATTCGCCCAAAATCATTCCTCTGCAATTTAGCAATCATCCTGTGATGATTTATCCTCACCTGAACAGCCTGAGTCTAAAGCAAACTGACCCAGCCCTCAGCCATTATATAAAAAGAGTATTTTAAGCTTCTTTAAGGGAATTTTCATTAACTGATTAGAATTATTCTGAAAGTTTTTCACTGCTTCAAACTCTGACAATATCTGTCCTGATAAGTTTTAATAGTTGATGCTTCACTAGCTGAGCCGTATTTTGCATTGCCTCATCAATGGACACCTGCTCATTAACCAGTGCAAGCAGCAAAATATTATCATTTAGCCGTGTTTCAATACCCTGAGAAAAATTACCACAGAGCAGCATCAGAGGAATATCCATAGTCTGTGCTTTTGATATCAATCGACCGGTTAATTTACCCTGCAGACTTTGTTGATCAAAACACCCTTCCCCGGTAATAATTAGATCCGGCTTATGGTCTTTATCCACCAGAAGCTTATTTAGAGCAGAAATTTCCGCCAGCACATCAAAACCACTTTGAACTATTGCCTGAGTATAAGTCAGCAGGGCAAAACCCATACCTCCGGCAGCTCCGACGCCGGGTATATTCACAGTAGTTTCCGGCAGGCTCAGGGTAGACAGCGTTTTTTTAGCAAATTTGCTCATACCTGATTCAAGCTGCTGGATCATTTCTGCATCCGCACCTTTCTGGGCTGCAAAAACACGGCTTGCACCCTGCTCTCCTAATAAAGGACTGTTCACATCACTGGCAATGATAATATCACATTCGTTTAAACGGGGATCAAGTTGAGTAGTATCAATACGCTCGATTAAGCCCAGCATTTGTCCGGCAGGCATCAGACTTTGTCCCTGCTGATTATAAAACTGTACCCCCAGAGCCGACAGCATACCCATACCGCCATCATTGGTAGCACTACCTCCCAGGCCAATAATTAATTTCCGGGCACCCTTGTTCAAAGCGTGCTTAATCAGTTCGCCGGTACCATAACTACTGGTTTTCAAAGGATTTCTCTGACTGGGATGAATAGCTGGCAAACCGGAGGCCTGTGCCATTTCTATAATAGCAGTATCTCTGCCATAGGGATTATCGGAGTGCTCATGAGAAAGAAAAGCATAATAGGCAATATCACTGAGGCCCAGAGCATTATGGACATTAACCGCTATTTTCTGAGCATGAGTATAAGTCAGAACAGCATCAATAGTGCCTTCTCCACCATCAGCCAGCGGCAGCAGATGCAGTTTAATATCATGAGTCGCATGGTTCTGAAAAACCTCTGCCGCTATGTCACAAAACTCCAGCGCACTTAAACTGCCTTTAAACGAATCCGGTGCAATAAGAATATTCATAATATACGATTTATATTTTTATAAACCATTACTCTTTTTTTGCCTGTTTATCCAGGGACTGCAAATATTCCAGTTTTTCTTTAAGCTTGATTTCCAGTCCTCTGGATTCCGGAAAATAAAATTGTATAGCAGTTAATTCTGCCGGTAAATAACTCTGTCCGGCTGAATAGGCTTCGGGTTCATTGTGAGAATAACGGTATTTTTCACCATAGCCCAGGGATTTAAGTAACTGTGTTGGGGCATTACGCAGATGGTCTGGTACATCCAGTGAGCCGGATTCTGTGGCACAGGCCATCGCAGCTTTAAAGGCGGTATATAGCGCATTGCTTTTGGGTGCCAGAGCACAATAAACAGCCGCCTGGGCTATAGCCCTATTCCCTTCTGCAGGCCCCAGGCGCTCAAATGCATCCCAGGCATTCAGAGCTACCTGCATCGCACGGGGATCGGCATTACCAATATCCTCCGAGGCAATAGCCAATAGTCGACGGGCAATATACAGAGGATCACATCCAGCCTCAATCATTCGGGACATCCAGTATAAGGCACCATCCGGTGAGGAACCGCGCACCGACTTATGAAACGCTGAAATCTGCTCATAAAACAGATCGCCACCCTTATCAAAGCGGCGCATGGTACCTGATATAACCTGAGCAATGGCGGCAGAATTAATAATATTTTTCCCCTCTGCAGGCTCTGCCAGATCTGCGGCAATTTCCAGCAGATTAAGCAGTTTACGCCCATCACCATCAGCAGCGAGTACCAGATTAAGCTTATCCTGCGGGTCGATCTCAAGTGCTTTGTAACCCAGGCCACGTTCTTTATCTATCAGTGCCGATTCTAATAAGGCGGATAATTCCTGCTGATTTAATACTTTTAATAAATAGACTCTGGCACGGGATAATAAAGCATTATTGAGTTCAAAAGAGGGGTTTTCTGTAGTAGCGCCGACAAAAATAAAGGTGCCATCCTCAATATAGGGTAAAAAAGCATCCTGCTGAGACTTATTAAAACGATGTACTTCATCAACAAATAAAACCGTAGGCTGCGCATATACCTGAAAATATTGTTTGGCCTGCTCTACAGCCCCGCGAATTTCTTTGACACCGGCCAGAACAGCGGAAATGGACAAAAACTGAGCTTGGGCATAATGGGCAATAATACGGGCCAGAGTGGTTTTACCTACTCCCGGAGGACCCCAGAAAATCATAGAATGAGGTCGTCCCCCTTCAATGGCCAGAGTCAGAGGTTTACCGGCTCCCAATAAATGAGTCTGACCAAAAAAATTAGCCAGAGAATCGGGCCGCATTCGATCAGCCAGGGGACTTATGGTTTGCAAATTATCCTGAGTTAATAAGTCTTCCTGTTCATTTTGCATTCGCAGTACCAATAACATCCACATCAGCAGGTGGAACAAAATTGAATTGCCGGCTGGCAAACGGTTTATTAACTGAAATATTAGAAAATTTAAGATCGGTAAGCTGTCCAAAGCTGTCATACATTCGCATACGTATCAGAATATGATCTTTAAAAGCCAGCAGCACCCGCTCAAAAGTCATGTCTTCACTAATAGCTTTCAGTTCAATCCAGTTTAAGCCGTCCGGCTTATTTATAGTGACATTTTTTACCCGATAGAACTTATACAGATTATCATTACTGCTTAATAATAATGCCGGTGAATCCCCCATACTTTCATCCAGAGGTTTAATATTAACCTGCTCCAGCTCAACATCATAAATCCATATGGTTTTACCATTGGAAATATATTGCTGTTCAACAGGCGTCTGATAATGCAGAATAAATTTGTCAGGACGACTAAGAATTAAATTACCATGGGACTGTTCCAGAATTTTGCCTCTGGAATTTCTAACGGTTTGATCAAAATCAGCCTGAAAGCTCTGAGTACGCTGAAAAAATTCATTTAAACGACTATTTTGAAGATTGGCTGCAGACAGTGGCAAGACCAGAAAAGATGTAATAAAGAACAATAAGACAAGAATTGATTTTTTCATATAATACGCCAGCTGAGTATAGAGTAGCAAAAACAGTTACTATTTTGACCAGCCAATATTATACAGGTTCAATTTAAAAGATCTAAGAAAAATGATATAGCTGTCCTTGAAGCACAGCTATATCATGTTACTTTTAACCATTATAAAAGGTTTAAGATTTGTCGAGTTTACCGACTAAAGAGAGTGTAAAATCAGAGCCCATATATTTGAAGTGAGGACGTACATGAAGAGAGGCTCGATACCAGCCAGGCTCCCCTTCTACTTCAGTTACTTCAACTTTGGCTGAACGCAAAGGTCTTCTGCTGCGTACTTCTTCTCCGGGATTTTCCTGATCTGCAACAAATTGTCTAATCCAGGTATTTAACTCCCGTTCCAGATCGGAACGTTCTTTCCAGGTACCCAGATTTTCACGCTGAATAACTTTAAGATAATGTGCCAGACGATTAATAATAAACATATAAGGCAGTTGAGTACCCAGTTTATAATTCCTTTCTGTTTCTTTACCTTCGGGATTATTGGCAAAGCGCTTTGGTTTTTGGGCCGAGTTGGCAGAGAAAAAAGCCGCATTATCCGTCCCCTTGCGCATAGTTAAAGGAATAAAACCCTCTTCAGCCAGTTCAAATTCCTTACGATCAGAAATCAGCACCTCCGTTGGGATTTTGGTTTCTATTTCACCCATAGATTCAAATTGATGCAAAGGCAGATCACCAACAGAGCCGCCACTTTGAGGACCTATAATATTTGGACACCATCGAAATCTTGCAAAACTGTCAGTTAGACGTGTCGCAAAAGTAAAAGATGTATTACCCCATAGATAATCCTCATGAGTAGCAGAAACATTCTCCTGATAATTAAATACTTTAACCGGGTTTTCATCCGGGTCATAGGGTGGACGTAATAAAAAACGGGGCATCGTTAAACCAACATACCGTGAATCCTCAGACTCCCTGAAAGAATTCCATTTAGTATATTTAGGCCCTTCAAAAATAGATTTTAAATCTTTAAGATCTGGAAGCCCTTCAAAGTCATCAAGGTCAAAAAACTCAGGACCGGCACTGGCGATAAACGGTGCATGAGCCATAGCTGCCACACTGGAAACATGCTGCATTAACTTAACATCCGGGCTGGAAGGTGTTAATTGATAGTCGGCAATCATAACGGCCACAGGTTCACCACCGAACTGACCATACTCTGATGTATAGACCTGTTTATATAAACCGGACTTAATAGCTTCCGGAGCATCTTCAAAATCATCCAGTAGATCATCTTTAGAAACACTAAGCATTTTAATTTTTATATTCTCACGAAACTCCGTTCTATCAATTAAAAGTTTTAAACCACGCCATGAAGATTCCAGATTTTGAAATGCATCATGATGCATGATCGTATCCAGTTGCTGACCCAGCTGCTGATCAAGTTCAGCAATCATTTTATCAACCAGATTTTTATTAACCCGCTGTTCTTTATTCTGAGGTTTTATAAGTTCAGAAATAAAGGCACTCAGACCTTTACGTTGAACATCATAACCTTCATCAGCAGGTTTTAATTTGGTCTGACTGACAATGGAATCGAGCAAACTGTTACGGGTGGATTGTTGCTCTTCAACAACGGCCTCTGAAGTGGCAGACATGATAAGACTCCTTTCCTGAATGATCATCCTGTGAACCTGAAATTCAGGTTCTCTTTTGTTTGATTAGTTTTACTATTTTAACCGACATCGTCAATTTTAAGTTCAGACATTAATTGCTGTTTTTTCTTAGCATCCTGTAACACCGCCTGGATCTCTTTTCTAAAGGCGGGTAAATTACCTAATGGACCTTTTAGAGCAACCAGGGCTTCTCGTAATTCCAGTAATTTATTTAACTCAGGAATTTGTCTGACTATGCTTTCCGGTTCAAAATCTTTCATGTTATTAAAGTGTAAATTAACCGGTAGCTCACTTCCTTCTTCATTACTGAGCTTGTCATCCACATTGAAGTTAATATTAAGATTATGTTTACTTAATACTTCGTTAAAATT
>JALSUJ010000364.1 GCA_027071355.1 Gammaproteobacteria bacterium
GGAATGGATAAAAAAACCGGCCATTTCAGGTGTTAAAATACTGATGAGTTTTGCCAAAACACTATTGAAACATAGCGATGAAATTCTAGCCTATTATGACTTTGACAAAATGTCATCTGGCCCAATGGAAGGCACTAATAATAAAATTAAAACACTTCAAAAAAGAGCCTACGGGTACCGAGATATGGAATTTTTTAAACTGAAAGTAAAAGCACTCCATGAAACTAAGTACGCATTAATTTGAAGAACCTAATTTACCAACAAGTAAAGCAACGCCCAAACAAATTGTAAAAATATACTCAACTCGAATGCAAATAGAAGAAAGCTTTCGAGATAGTAAGAATAGCTATTATCCTAAACCAATTAAGGTCTGAAGCACGATATGACAATCTGTTATTGATTGCGGCCTTAGTTCAATTTTTATTATGGTGTATTGGTAAAGTAGCTTGTCAACAGGGCTATCAGAAAATATTACAGGCCAATACTATTGTTAACCGTACAGTCGTCATTCATCTATTCTGCAAAACAAGTTATAAATGACAAACGGTATAAAATTTACATGAAGGATTTGAAAAAAGTATTTACACAATTGAACCAGGACGTGATGTGCCTCGGCACTAAGGTGTTCATTAATCTGATCAGTAAATTCGGCTCCTCGCCTTAAAAGACGAGGCTTGTGGGAAAATGATTATTTTCTATGACTAAAATTTTGTAAAGGCTGCTTTAATCGAGTCAAAAAACCTTTTTGGCCTGGTACCTGATGCTGCAGATGGCGATAGACATGCACCTTGACAATATCAGTCATCATGGCTGAGGCAATGGAGTATCCCCAGATAAGTGCAATTTCTGGCCAGGTGATTGGGGTTATCAGACCAAAACCATAGGCTGCCAGTATGGTGGCAGCCAGCTTAGTGATTATGGCAGACCAGATCATAATGGGAGCCGGCCAGGGTCGTTTCCAGAAAAAACCTTTGGTTCGGGCCACAAACAGCACCAGATGTCCGGCCACTGCCATTTTCAAAAAGACATACGTCTGGATATGTGCCACATCGAGTTTCAGCCAGTCCATTGCCAGCAGGAGCATACCAAAACTACCAACTACACCGACAATACCCATGGCAGTTGCTACGGTAATCACCTGCTTCATATTCCAGCGTACTGGCTGTTCTTCCAGTCCGGTATGGTCATAGGCAATAGCCATAATAGGGATATCATTAAAAAAGGCCAGCAGAATGATCATAATGGCCGTAATAGGATAGAAATCAAAAAACATCATGGTTAATACCACAAAAAACATAATACGAATGGTTTCGCTAATACGATAAATAGCATAAGCATTCATACGCTCGAAAATACGCCTGGCTTCTTCAATCGCATTAATAATGACCGAGAGTCCGGGTGCCGTCAGAACCAGATCAGCTGCTGCACGGGCAGCATCTGTCGCACCACTAACGGCAATGCCGACATCAGCCTGTTTTAGTGCCGGAGCATCATTAACCCCATCCCCGGTCATACCGGTAATATGATTACGCGCCTGCAGCAGCTGAACAATTCCAAATTTGTGTTCTGGAAATACTTCAGCAAAACCATCAGTTTTTTCTACCCGTTCACCATCAGAGGCATCTCTGGCCCCGTTTGTATCCAGAGACAGAGAACCAGCAGGCAAAATATTCATACCCAGGCCAAGCTTACCGGAAATTTGTTTGGCAATAGAAATATTATCGCCAGTCACCATTTTCATATTAACACCATAATTTCTGGCATTTGCAATGGTTTCTGCAGAGTCCTCCCTGGGCGGATCAAACAGGGAGAGAATGCCCAGAAAGGTCCATTGCTGTGCATCCTCATCCTTACGTGCAACGCCAAGGGCTCTATAGCCCTGAGTGGCAAATGATTCTACAACCTGCTCGGCACGTTGTTTATCTTTATCTTCAAGATCAGACATCTGCATAATCACCTGCGGAGCGCCTTTGGTTACCTGAAAAGCAGCGCCCTGCTCATCTGCTATTTTTGCCTCAGTGCGTTTATGAACGGGATCAAAAGGCATAAACGCGGTTTGATGATAAGACTTAAGGAGTGCATCATTGTCTAGAGCTTCCAGTACCGCCTGATCGATGGCATCCTTATCCTCTGCTTTGGAAGCCAGCGATGCTGCCAGCAAAACATCCTGCTCACTATCGGCATTAAACAGTTCTATTTTGCCCATAGTCAGGCGATTCTGAGTGAGGGTTCCAGTTTTATCTGAGCAGAGTACATCCATACTGGCCATTTCTTCAATAGATTCCAGACGGGTAACGATAGCTTTATGCCGGGATAAGACCATAGCACCCACAGCCATAGTCATAGATAGTACAGCTGGCATGGCCACAGGGATAGAAGCTACGGTAAGGATCAGGGCAAACTGTACCAGTTCCAGCCAGGGAGCATGACGATGCAGTTGATACAGCACCAGCATAATAACCAGTGCAAGGCTGACATAAATCAGATAATCACCAATAGTCAGTACCGCTTTTTGAAAGTGAGAGACCGTTTTTGCCTGTTCCACCAGACTGGCCGTTTGCCCGAATTTTGTCTCACGGCCGGTAGCGGTTACTTCAGCAACGACTTCACCCTGCTTTACGATGGTGCCGGAAAATGCATCTTCACCCATCCGTTTAGTCACTGGCAGAGATTCACCGGTCAGAGCTGACTGATCGACACTGAGATAATCACCTTCCACCAGTTTCACGTCCGCCGGGATCACATCCCCCAGACGAACACGAATAATATCACCGGGAACCAGTTGTCTGGCATCTATCTCCTGCCAGATCCCATCACGCAAAACACGAGCCCGCATTGCCAGTTGTTTTTTTAGAGCTTCCACCGCATTGCCTGCGGTAAATTCCTGCCAGAAGCCAACCCCGGCGTTAAAAATTAACAGGGCCACAATAATCCAGAAATCAGCCCAGTGCTGAACCACTCCGGAAAGAATGGCTGCAATTTCAATCATCCACGGAATCGGTCCCCAGAAATAACCCAGCAGACGTAATAAAGGAGAGGTTTTTTTCTCCTGCAGCTCATTTAAACCGTATTGTTTTATTCGCTCTTCCACCTGCGCAGAACTTAGACCCTGCATGGTGGTTTCTGTCTGTGTTTTTGCGTCACTCATTGTTCGACCTTTTTATAACAACTCAGAAGTTATTTAAGATAAAATATATTCCTTATGAAGTTCAGGCATTTCTACTTTAGTATTTTTTAATTTATGAGCAAAAACCTGCATGCTTTTTTCTTCACCATGAACAAGGAATGTAGTTGCCGGATCGCCTGTCTGTTTATGCCAGGCCAGTAGTTCTCCCTGATCAGCGTGGGCAGAAAACCCCCCAATGGTATAAACATCCGCTTTTACCGGAATTTCTTCACCAAATATTTTTACTCGTTCTGCACCATCGACTATACGACGAGCCAGAGTTCCCTGAGCAGCAAAGCCAACAAAAACAATACTATTGCGTTTATTCCATAAGTTATGTTTCAGGTGATGACGAATACGTCCGCCGGTACACATGCCGGAACCTGCCATAATGATGGCACCACTATCTATCATATTAATAGCCATTGATTCCGCAGTTTCACGGGTAAAATGCAGGCCTGGCAGATCAAAAGGATCATTGCCATCATCGGATACTTCCAGTGTTTTGGTATCATAACACTCTGGATGCCGTCTGAATATTTCTGTTGCCGATATAGCCATTGGCGAGTCAAGAAAAACGTTAGTATAATACTGTATACTATTATTGTTCACCCCTTCTCTCAGATAATAAAGAATTTCCTGTGCCCGTTCCAGGGCAAAAGTGGGGATAATAACATTACCTCTTCTGCCAATGGTTTTATTAACAATTTCATAAAGCTCATCTATGGAGGGTATTAGTTGCTTATGCAAACGGTCACCATAAGTGGTTTCCATTACCACGGTATCTACTTTCGGAGGTGTGGCTGGATTGCGTAAAATGGCTCGACCACCATAACCCAGATCTCCGGAAAATAACAAACGATGTTTTTTACCGTTTTCTTCCAGTTCAAAAAAAATACTGGCAGAACCCAGAATATGTCCAGCATCCAGAAAAGTAGCACGAACACCGGGGGCAATATCAATGACTTTATTATAATTTGCCCGTCGACCAAAATATTCAAGACTGTTTAAAGCATCAAGAGTGGTATAGAGCGGTTGTATTTCATTACTGTGTTTATAGTTATGGTTATTGCCATGATGTCGTTTGGCTCTTTTCTGTTGATAACGAGCTTCTTCTTCCTGCAGACCGGCCGCATCCAGCATGACTAATCGAGCCAGTTCAACTGAAGCAGAGGTGGTAATAATCTCGCCCTTAAAGCCTCGTTTAACCAGCAGCGGGATTCGCCCGCAATGATCCAGATGAGCATGGGTTAATAATACGTAGTCAATGGACTCCGGCTCAAAGCCGAAATCATCAAAATTTTCTTCTGCAAGTTCCCGCCCACCCTGAAATAGCCCGCAGTCAATTAAAATACGTTTCCCTGCACATTCAAGCAAATGACAGGAACCGGTTACATTTTGAGCCGCACCATGAAATGAAATTTTCATTAACAGAATCCTTTTTTAAATTTAGCAATTTAAGATTAAAGTCTTTGGATAGCTTTGGATGGCTTTGAATCGCTGTTTATCAACTATTTTTTTAGCATTATTTAATACCGTACCCAGCACCTCGTAAGGCCTTGTTCTTAAAGTCGAGGATAGCAGAGATGACAACTATTTCCCAAAATCCTCGTCTTTTAAGGCGATGGACAGGGCTTACTCACTTTCCATACTGCTCATATATTGACCTGTACGTGCCGCACTATTGAGCCGGGCACGTTTATATAATGCAGACTGTGTTTGCTGTGCATTAGCAGATTTACCCTGCCAGGCCTTTAGAGCAGGTTCCTGCAGTGCTCTGCCATAGGAAAAGGATAATTGCCAGGGCTGCTGACCTAAGCAGTTAATAGCATTTAGATTGGCAGTAGCCTCTTCAGGCGTTTGCCCGCCAGAGAGAAAATTGATACTCGGTACCGCAGCGGGGACGGTACGACGTAATACCCGAATAGTGTCTTCTGCGACTTCTTCGGGTGTGGCTTTTTGAGGATACAGTTTGCCGCTTATCATCATATTGGGTTTCAGGATAATATGTTCTAAAACAACATGGTGTTGATGTAAAGCATGAAACAGAGCATGGAAAACCAGTTCACTAACTTCTGAACAGCGCTTAAGGCTGTGATCACCATCAATGAGCACTTCCGGCTCTACTATAGGCACTATACCCATAGACTGACAGATGGCAGCATATCTTGCCAGAACTTCTGCATTGGCTGTTATGGCCACAGCTGAGGGTGTAGTATCAGAAATATGATAAACATTTCGCCATTTAGCAAAACGGGCACCCTGTGCTTTATATTTTTCAAGACGTAGTGCCAGACCATCCAGCCCCTGCGTGATCTCATCACCGGCTGCATTAGGCATAGGAATTTTACCTTTATCCACCTTAATACCGGGAACGATACCCTGTTGTACACATAATTGAGGTAGAGAAATTCCATCATCTGACACTTGCTGCAACGTTTCCTCAAACAGGATAACACCACTGACAAATTCACCCAGACCAGGGGTGGATAATATCAGGCTGCGATATGCCCGACGATGTTCTTCAGTGGATTCCAGGTTTATGGCTTTAAAACGTTTGGCAATAGTTGGACTGCTTTCATCAGCAGCAAGAATACCACGATGGCTGTCAACCATATCCTGAATGGTTTGCTGGAGCTCGGTTTGAGTACTCATGGCACGGTTCCTCTTAAAAATTATTGTTACTACTCAGCATATTCATCTTTTGCCCGATTTCATCGTTATTTTCGTACTCAAATGGTCACATATTTATACCTGCTGAGTAGTTACAAATTACTTTAAAATTTTTAGACTAATAGCTAACGGACAAGTTCACTTTACTTGTTGAGGGTACAGGCTGTTTAAACACAGACTATAAAGGTATTTTGTCATTAATCAACAAAAATTTAAATCTGAAAGACTATCAGATAATACAGCCATCCAGGACAAGTTCAATAATTCATACTGACTTGATGAATAGTTATATATTTTATAAGTATAAAATAATTATTAAAAATTGCCATGATACTTATCAAGTTATCCATTAAGAATTTTTGTAACTTATTCAGCTTAAATGACCGAACCATTGAAGACAGGGAAATGACTTATACTGGAGAATAGCTTTATTCCTTTACCCCTATCAGTTCAATTTCATAACCATCCGGATCTTTTACAAAGGCAATAATCGTTGTACCGGCATTCATAGGACCGGCTTCTCGAATAATTTCTCCGCCCGAGGCTTTTATTTGAGCTGCCGCCTGATAGACATCATCCACTTCAATAGCAAGATGTCCGAAACCATTGCCCACTGCATAGTGATCGGTATCCCAGTTATGAGTCAATTCTAATACTGTGTTTGATTTTTCATCCCCATAACCCACAAAGGCCAGAGTAAAGCGGCCATCGGGATAGTCTTTCTGTCGCAACAGACTCATGCCCAGGATCCGAGTGTAAAATTCTATTGAGCGTTGTAAATCCCCTACTCTTAACATGGTATGTAATAATCGCATAGTCATCATTCCCATTTCAAATTGACTTTAAAATAAATTACATGATAACCTCGAAAAATACAAAGTTTTCATTAAAAAATACTGCCCGATATGCTGCCAGAGATGCCACCAGAAATACTTACCTCTATTAAGACACTGCACAGCCGACTGGAACACTGTACCCGCTGCCCAAAAATGACGGGGCCGGCAGTACATGGTCTGCCGGTTGTTTCTCCTGTTATGCTGATTGGTCAGGCACCCGGCTTTAAGGAAATTGAAGTTTTAAAACCCTTTGCCTGGACCGCGGGTAAAAAACTGTTTTCATGGTTTGATGATATCGGTCTGGATGAACAGCAGTTCCGGCGCAAAGTGTATATGTCAGCCATCTGTCGATGTTATCCGGGTAAGAAGCTCTCTCCCGGCAAAAAATCTCATGGTGATCGCCTGCCGGAAAAAGATGAAATAACACAATGTTCCAGCTGGCTGATTAATGAAATTGACATCTTAAAACCGGAACTGCTTATTCTAGTAGGGAAACTGGCCATCAGTCAGTTTATGAGTATTAAAAAACTGGCTGAAGTCATTGGCCTGAGTCATGCGATTAATATCAATGGCCATAGCTGTGATGCTATTTCTCTGCCCCATCCTTCCGGTGCTTCCACCTGGCCGGTGACCGAGCCGGGCAAAACCCTGCTGCAGCAGGCTCTAAAAAAAATACAGACTCATCAGGCCTGGCAAAGCTTATTGACCCAGAAGCCTTAATCCTAGAAAAATCAGTTGCCACCGACTGCAACAGCCTTATGCACTGAATCTAAAGGATTTTCCAGAACATTTTGACTTCACCCGTACGGTGAGTACGAATAAAGCCAAAATAACCTGTAAAACCCTTTATCTCCAGCACCTAAGACTGTTTCGTTACGATGTCAACTGATTTTTCTAGGTTAATGACTGGTAGCTGGTACGGGTATATATTTTATTGGTGATCAATAGTCCCAGCCCGCTGATTAAGAAAATAGCTAAAAGTGTCACCACAATCCAGAGCAGTGGATGTAATGCAAAATTAATATTAAAAATCTGCTGATATAAAATATAGCTGGAAAATTCAGCTAACATAATCGCTATAAAGGCACTCACTAAGGCAATAATCGTAAATTCAACCCATAAACACTTTCTTAATTGTCTGGCACTGGCCCCCAGGGTTCTAATCACTGCATTTTCATACATTCTACTTTCCAGGGTAGAGGATAAGGAGGAACTGAGGATCAGTAACCCCGCCACCATAATAAATAAAAAAATAACCTCAATGGCCTGAGATATTTTATTAATAATTAATTGTATTTCCTTTAATACCTCATCCACTTCAATAATTGTCACACCGGGAAACCGGGCGAGCATTTTATTAAGTTTATATTTGTCTTCTTTGGCCAGATAAAAACTTCCCATCCAGCTCATGGGATAATGTTCAATAATCCCCGGTGAAAAAATAATATAAAAGTTAGGTTCAAAGGAATCCCATTTTACGGTTCTAAATTCAGTCACTATGCCCGCAATGGTTTTATCACCAATCTGAAAGTCCAGCCGGTCTCCTTTTTTGATTGCCAACGCTCTGGCCAGACTCTGTTCAATAGAAATTTCGGGCAGGTCCTTCTGCCCCGACGGGTTATATTGTATCTCAGGCACGCTGCTACTTACGCTTAAATTAAGTTCTCTGTTTAAGGCATTATGATTTTTTGCCTGTTCAGGAATAACCGCTTTAACCGGCTGCTGATTAAGCCTGATCAGACGGCCTCTTACCATTGGATACAGACCATTACTTTTAATGGCCTGTGCGGTTAAAAACTGTTTGAAATCCTGCTGCTCATAACTCTGGATATTAATAACAAAATGGTTCGGTGTCTGCTCCGGGAACTGCTGCTGCCATTTTTCCAGTAGTTCATTACGCAGTAAAAATATAATAATAAGCAGGGCAAAAATAATACTGAAGGTGGTGATCTGCAATAAAGCGCCCTGACGATGACGTTCCAGATTAAGCAGAGTTAAACGATTAATCCAGTGATACTTAGCCGAGACTGAAAGCAGCCTTCTCAATAAAACTTTAGCAAAAAAATACAGCAACAGAGAGGCACATAAAATACTGCTGTAGAAAATAAGGGTGAGTTTTAAATTACCGGTATATAGATAGGCAATCAGCACCGGGCCTGTCAGGCCCAGAACATATAACAATTTAGTCTGCAGGTCGGTATTCAGATTCTCATTGCGTATTAATGACACTGGAGCTATTTTTTTTAACCGCAGCAGATTTGCCAGTGATATACTAAACAACAGCAGCAGTCCACTGAAAAATGATAATAGTGCCGGTTTAAAATAAAACCTGATGCCTGAGTCGGTAATAAGATCGTTAATTAAAAGAATGATAGCGGCATACACCAGAAAACCCAATATTATTCCCAGCAAGGCGCTGAAGATCCCGGTTAACAGCAGTTTTATCATCTCAATAGCTAACAGCTGATTTTCACGACACCCCAGACAGAGCATAATAGCCTGATTTTTATAATGACTTCGGCCATACCGAAGGGTGTTAATGGCTATGGCAATGGATGACAGAAATACCGTTAAAATGGCCGCCAGAGATAAATACTCCCCGGCTTTTTTCAGGCTGGTATTAAGCGCTTTGACATCCTCAATACCGGCAATCAGAGTCTGGCTATCCTGCAATTGTGGTTTAAGCCATTGTTTGAAATAGCTCAGAGCCTGTTTACTGCCAGAAAAAAAATAAATATAGTCAATCCGGCTGCCAACTTGAACGGTGGCCGTTTTATCCAGGTCTTTAAGATTGATTAACGCCGTTGGTGCAATTCTCAGCAAAGAACTGGACTGGCCCGGTACCCGTTCAAGAATCCCGTCAGCCACAAACTTCGCTTCACCCACCTCCACAGGTTCCTGCTTCTGTAATGTCTTACCGAGATGAAAATAATCCACCAGTCGTTTATCCAGCCATATACTACCCGGCGGTGGTGCTTTTTCCGCCTGCACGGCTGTTTGTCCAGCTTCACTTAGCTCTGTTTCTGTTAGCCGAAATCGTTTCACCATCAACTGTCCCTGCAGAGGAAAATTCTCTGATACCGCCTTGATCTGCGCCAGTTTAAACTGTTCTCCCACTACCAGCATACTGGGAAAAACTCTCATTTGCGCCTGCTTAAGCTGTAGTTCATCGGCTTTGCTCAGCCATTGAGCTTTAATGACATGAGGTGATTTTAATGTTAATTGCGCCCCGTTTAACTGACTGGCATGATCCGTCATTGAGTCATTAATTTTATTTATCAAAAAACCAATACTGCTCAGACTGGCGGTAGCAACAATCAGCGATAGTACCAGCAGTCTAAGTTCCCCGCTGGCCAGTTCACGCCAGAGAAACTTAACAGCAAGCATTAAATTCTGCTTCATTTAGCTGACCTGCTCTGATATCCGGCCATGATCCAGTTTAAACCGTCTCTGGCAGGCACTGGCCAGGTTTTGATCATGAGTAACCAGAATCAGAGTAGTGCCCAGTTCACGATTCAGTTCAAACAATAAGTTGATAATATTATCGCCACTATCCTGATCCAGATTACCTGTTGGCTCATCGGCAAATAGTATTTCCGGCTTGCCGGCAAAGGCTCTGGCAATAGCTACCCGTTGCTGTTCTCCGCCTGACAACTGCTGTGGACGATGTGTATAACGTTCAGACAGACCCACTCTATCAAGCAGATGTATAGCTTGCTCACGGGCATTGGATCGCCCTTTAAGCTCCAGCGGTAGCATGACATTATCCAGGGCAGTTAAGGCTGGTATTAAATGAAAAGACTGAAATATAAAACCGATTTTATCCTGTCTGAGTTTTGCCCGCTGCTCTTCATTTAATTGATCCACTCGCTGATTATCAATTTCAACCTGGCCGGAGGTAGCAGAGTCCAGCCCGGCAATAATAGCTAGCAGGGTTGATTTCCCTGAACCTGAAGCACCGGTTATCGCAACTGTCTGGCCATTTTTAACCTGCATATTAATTTCATTTAAAATAACCAGCTCACCATTGGGTGTGGTGACTTTTTTTGTTAAGCTATCAACAACTAACAAGACTGACCTCGATTATATGCATGTGTTAAAAAAAGCGTCTTTCTATCTGACCCTGCTGCAACTGACAAGTTTAATAATAATGACTATTTTTTTAAAACCGACGGCTGCTGAGACCTTATCTGAACCCGACAGGCAATTACTGATTCTGGGTGACAGTTTAAGTGCAGCTTATGGGGTAGCTCAGGATAAAAGCTGGGTCAGCTTATTACAACAGCGTTTTGAGCGTAAAAATATTAAGCTCAGAATTATTAATGCCAGCATTAGCGGCGATACCACGGCCAATGGACTTAATCGTCTGCCTGATGCGCTGGCTCAGTATCAGCCCAGATATTTATTAATTGAACTGGGGGCCAATGACGGCCTGCGCGGTCTGCCATTAAGCTTAATTAAAAGCAATTTAAAACAACTCATTACTCTGGGACAACAGCAGAGGGCACAGGTATTATTAATGAGCATTCGTATTCCGCCCAATTACGGCAAAAAATACACTGAGAAATTTACCGCACTTTATGAACAGCTGGCAAAGGAAACTGATATTGTGCTGCTGCCATTTATGTTAAATGATATTGCAATCCATCCGAAATTGATGCAGACGGATAGACTACACCCGAATGAAACGGCACAGCCCCTGATTATGGAGCATATATGGAAGGCTCTAAAGCCTGTTATTTTTTCAGACCCATCCCCTGCCCTCCCCCAGGATTCCTGAGCTGTTGTGTCATTTTTACCATTCTCTTAATTTTGTTTTCAGTGGATTATGATATTTTTTTTCGGGAGGTTATGCTTTGATAATACGGTTTCTACCGGACTCTTTAGCCATATACAATGCCTTATCAGCTCGCTTAATCATGCGTTCCAGAGAATCATCTTCAAAGCTAAGCTGGGTAACACCAAAGCTGGATGTCACTGTATGCCCTTCAGGTTGCAACGCCTCAATCAGGGAACGTATTTTTTCTGATTTACTGACCGCATCGTTCAGCTTACAGAAATCAAATAAAATCAGAAACTCTTCACCGCCAAAACGGGTTACTACATCTTCCTGGCGGCATTCCTGCATTAGAATATCTGCAATTTCCTGCAAAACTCGATCACCAAAAGGATGTCCATAGTCATCATTAATAGTCTTAAAATGATCAATATCCATAATCATCAAACTAATATCATGTTGATGCCGCATAGCATGAGCAATACGTTTAACAGCGCTTTCCATCAGATAATGGCGATTAAAAAGTCCTGTCAGTTGATCATGGGTGGCCATAGCGGTTAACTGATCACGCTGTTTTTTTAGTGTAATATGGGTATTGACCCGCGCAGCAACAATTAATGGCCGGATGGGTTTGGTAATATAATCAACGGCCCCCATCTGTAAACCACGCTCTTCATCTTCTTCCTGATCATTAGCCGTTACAAAAATAACCGGAATATCTCTGCTTGCAGGTTCCTGTTTTAATTTTTTACAGACTTCATAACCATTCATACCCGGCATTTCAATATCCAGCAGGATCAGATCGGGGAATGGCTCAGTGACAGCCAGTTCCAGACAGCGAAAACCATCTGTTGCCACTTTTATGCGATATTTATCCTTAAGAATTTCTGCCAGCGCCTGAATGTTAGCAGCTATATCATCAACAATAAGGAGCACCGGTTTATCTGCCATTCAGACATTACCCCCGGGGGAACGTTGAGTTGAATCTCCCATTGTGGAAAGATGATTTAAAAATTTATTCATGGTCTTTAAGGCGGCCCGGGTATCAAAATGAGCAATTTCACTGAGCAGCTGATTTAATAATTCCTGACTATTTTTATCGGGTAGTTTTAATTGCAGACTTTCAAGCTCACTACTATCAATATACTCATCATGCTGTAATTTTTCCAGTACTGGCTGTAAAAGTTGCTGTAAAGTCTCGTTATCGGGTATCGGCTGAGGCATTTCCTGAACCAGAGTATCAGGAACCAGAGTATTTTCCTGTTGATATTGTTCGAGCTGAGTCACCAGAAGCTGATAGTGTTTGAGTAGTTCCGGTATTTGCTGTTCCAGTGCAGACCCGTTTTCCTGTTTTGCACTGGCCTCCATTTGTGCCGCATGAGCCTGTAGTTTAAGTCCGCTTAAATTCGCCGACACCCCTTTAATAGTATGTGCAGCAATTCGAGCCGCATCCATTTTACCCGCCTTAATGGCCTGCTGCAGTTCTTCCAGATGCTGCGGCATATCTTCCAGAAACAGTTCAATTAGGGGTAATAAAGCTTGGGATTTACCATTAAAACGTTTCAATGCCGCTTCTTTATCCCAGTCCTGCAGTATTTTATTGTTCTGTGCATAATTATTAAGTTCCATATCCCTTGCTACTGTTTCATCCTGTTGATGATGCAATACTTCAGGTGTCTCTTTTTTAATAGATACCCCTGGTATCCATTTGCATAACATATTTAACAGACGTTCTGAATCAACAGGCTTACTTAGATAGTCACTCATCCCTGCTAACAGACATTTTTCCCGGTCTCCTGCCATTGAATTGGCGGTCATAGCAATAATAGGCAATGACCGATAACGATCACTCCCCTCACCCAAACGAATTTTATTGCTGGCCTCATAACCATCCAGTACCGGCATCTGGCAATCCATAAGTATCAATGTAAAAGGGTTTTCTACACTGGATTGATTTAAACGATCCAGTGCTTCCTGACCATTATTAGCAATTTCAACAGACAGCCCGAGATTCTTTAAAATACCTCTGGCAACCAGCTGGTTAACCTTATTATCTTCTACCAGTAAAATACGGGTTTGTGCCGGCCATGAATACGACTCTGCTTCTTCAGCTGTTTCGACATTTGTTTCAGGAGCAGTATTAACATCACTTTTCTGCTGTGATTCCGCCATATGAATACCCTGTAGATAATGGTGGGTTAGCACTGGTTCAGCCTGTAGCGCATTGCCCTCATCACCGATAATTGCCAGAGCGTTAAACAGATCCTGTGTTGTGGCAGGTTTAGGAAAATAAGCACTAAACCCCAGCTCAGCAAAGAAACGGGCATCCCCCCGATGATTCATAGAAGTCATCATCACCAGTTTCATGGTTTTAAAACGTGGATCCGCCTGCAACCTCCTGCCCAGTTCTGCGCCATCCATAACCGGCATTTGCATATCCAGCAGAGCAATATCAAAAAAAGGGATGTCAGTCTTAATGCGTTGCTCACAGATTTTCAGGGCGGTTTCAGCATTTTCAGCTTCGACTACTGATATCCCCCAGTATTCCAGTTGTGAACACAGTACTTCCCGGTTAATCGCATTATCATCAACCACCAGAAGATTTAATGTTTTAACATCAAATTCCGGCATCACAATATGTGAACTATTACTGCGCTGTAAATACAGATAGAATTCAAAACAACTGCCTTTACCTTCTTCACTGCTGACTTTAATATCACCACCCATCAGTGTACAGATCTTTTTAACGATAGCCAGTCCCAGTCCGGTACCACCATATTTGCGGGTGGTTGAAGAATCAACCTGACTGAATGAATCAAATAAAAACTCAATTTTGTCGACCGGAATGCCAATACCAGTATCAGATATTTTACAATGCATTTGCAATTGTGTTTGATCCTTTTGCAAACCATCCTGAATCAGTTCAACAAAAATAATAATATTACCCTGCTCGGTAAATTTGATTGAATTACCAACCAGATTGGTCAGTAACTGTCTGATCCGTCCAGGATCTCCCTTAACCACAGATTCTTCAATGTTTTTAATATCCAGAATCACTTCCAGACCTTTTTGCTGTGCCTGCACAGCCATAGCCTCAGCAAAGTCACCCAGCATACTGCGTAAATCAAAGTCAATAATCTCCAGTTCCAGTTTACCGGCTTCGACCTTGGAAAAATCCAGAATATCATTAATGAGACTTAATAATGCGTTGGCACTATTACGGGCCAGTTTCAAACGATGCTGCTGCTCCTTATTGAGTTTTGATGTGGCCAGTAAATCCAGCATACCAATAACACCGTTCATAGGTGTTCTTATTTCATGACTCATAGTGGCCAGGAATTCGCTCTTTATTCTGGCACTGACTTCAGCTTTTTCCAGAGCCGCCTGCAGATCCAGGGTACGTTCTTTAACCTGTTCTTCCAGACTATCTGCCAATTCCCGTAAATCATAACGAGACTGATTTAAATGTGCCAGCATGGTATTAAATGATTTTGCCAGCAATCCCAGATCATCGGCCCGGTTTATAACTGGAATAGCCATATCATCATCACCACTGGCAATTCGATTTGCTGCATCGGTTAAAGATTGGATCGGACGTAATAAATACTCTGCCAGGACGGCCATTGCAATACTTAGAATAATAACCACCAGAATAACGCCAATCATAAGCCGCTGACCAAAGCCCCTAGCCTGTTGATCAATAACCGTATGAGAAGTTAAGGCACCTACTAGCAGATATTTAGACGGGTCCAGTGGATCGTAATATAAATAACGGATAATTAAAGTCGCTGAAATATCAGGCAGATTGATAGCTCTATAAGCTACGCCCTGATCCGCTTTTTTCAATAATTCAAATTCAGGATAATCCTTTTTTAACCCGGCATCCCCACCAAGTGCCTGGGTAAAGCGGCGGCTTTTATTCCGGTGAAATAAATAATCCCCTTTATTATCGGTAATAATATAGGCAACATCTTTTGGTGCCCGTAAAAATGGACTAGTGATTTTGTCAAAATTTACATTAATAACTACCACCCCAAAAACCTGACCTTTGGGCGTATAAACCGGGGCTGCTACTCGAATTACGGGTTGAACCGGAAACACAATCCGGCCAAACTTACGATTTAATTCAACTGCTGAAACAAATTGCTCACCCTGTAATAACTTTTTAGTTTTCCTGACGTAATCATAATGTCCTTTATGTTGTAATTTATTTTCAGGTACATTAATAATTTCATTGTTATTTCTTTCTACCCGAACAATTTCCAGACCATCATCGGCAATACCAATATAACAGATCTGAAGATATTCGGGCCGTTGCTCCAGCAAACTGTTCAGTTCCAGCTGGATACGTTTTTTCCAGAGTGATTGAGTCATATTAAACTCATCATCATAGCCGCCGCCAAGTTCGGCTCGATAATAGCCTGCCACAGCATCTGAACGGGCAATACGCTGTGCATCAAAGCGCATCCGTTCAATACTTTCTTTTAAGCCAATAGTTAACCGCTGTAATTCACCACTAATACGTTCTACACTTTGCTGGCGTAACAGAGTGGCCGCATCCTGATAACTGAATAAGGCCGTTCCCAGAATACCAATGCCGGCAATAATAAAGGCCATTAGTGCAAATTTTCCAGGTAGCGACCAGTTATGGGAAATTGCCATTAATTATTCTCCCCGCTGGGATGTTTTTTATGCAGTATTATTTCCAGTACGCGGATATTAGCCATTATTAACTGCATCACATGGCCGGAGTTTTTTCAGTAATCAGTGCTGCCTGAGATGTAACATTGCTCAGAACTAAAGTAAAATAAAACACCCCGAAAAATAATTTAACCAATTTTGTTATTAACACGTATCTGAAACTCATTTCCATAAAATGATACACATAGCCTGCTGATATTACTGATAAAAGTAATTTACAATAAAGTTTAGTCATGTTTTGCAAATTTAGTAGCTAAAACACCGAAATTATTGCTCTTTGTTAATATCTGCATTAAACATTGATTGAAGAAAACACTATATCTGCTAAAATCTAAGCTAATTGTGTCTTGTCATTTATTCGTCTAATAATTCCCTTTCCCTCCCCCCTCTTTAAAAAATGGGGATGAAAGAACAGGTCAATTTTCTGATAGACACAAACCAGGTGCATTTGATCAAAGATCAGCTGCACCTGATAACAATAATAAATATTAATACAGACCTACTGGACAACAAATGATACGGGACGAACTCTCAATTCTGGTGGTTGACGATATGAAATTCAGTTGTGAATTTATTCGTCGAGCGCTTATCAAGGAAGGCTATACCTCTATTGAGGTGGTTAATAATGCACCTGATGCATTGATTCGAATTAAAGACTCCGCTTTTGATGTGGTTCTGGCTGACTGGCTTATGCCTGAAATGGATGGTCTGGAACTGGCTCAGAAAATCCGCCAGCTGGATGAAGAACGAAATCACTACACCGGTATTGTACTGCTGACAGCAAAAGATGATATCGCTTCTATTCGTAAGGCTTTTGAAGAAGGTGTAGATGACTATATTGTTAAACCACCCAATCAGGTTGAGCTGGCAGCCCGGGTTTATTCGGCCGGACGAGTGGCCACCATGCAGAATGATTTACTGGAAACCACCCACAGCCTGCGTAAAAAGTACTACCTCAAATGCACTATTGACAGGGTAACTGGTCTGGGGCGTATGTCTGATACCCAGAAACGACTGGATGCCTTATTAAGGCAAACCCTGTCACGGGACGGCACCACGTGCTGTGCTATATTGAAAATTATTAATTTTAAAAACCTTGCAACTGAGCATAATAAAGAAGTTCAGGAACAGTTATTAAGCAGTATATCCCGGCGTATCTGCCGCCAGGTTCGCCCAATTGATCTGGTGGGTTACATTAATCCGGGGGAATTTTTAATTGCCATGTATTACCCCGATATGGAAGATGCCCGCTGCCGAAACTTCAAACGTATTTTACACGACGTTAATCACCGTTCCTATAAAACCGCCCATGGTTTCCTCAACCTGCAATGCGCTATGTCCATGACATCTATAGATAAAAACAACCCGGTCTCTGATGTTAAAGAACTGATTTACAATACCCGCCAGAAACTCAAACAATCCGTAGATATGGGCTTTGAGGATGTAGCGACGTAGAAGAGCAGCGTTCAGCGTGTAGCGCTGAGCGTTCAGAAAGAGCCAGATCCAAAGCAAAAGAAAAGAGCAGATAATTATTTTAATTTCGGTTGATAAGTGAAAAGGTGGTTTAATCTTTTGCTGAACGCTCAGCGCTGAACGCTGTCTTTTTTTATGCTAAAATCCCCCTCATTAATTTCCCCAGATACAGGTTTTATTACATGAAAATTTTAGTGATTGGTAATGGTGGCCGGGAGCATGCTCTGGCGTGGAAGGCGGCGCAGTCTGCTCAGGTTGAAGAAGTTTATGTGGCTCCGGGTAATGCCGGTACTCAGCTTGAACCCAAACTGACTAATATTGATATTGGTGTCACTGATATTCCTGAATTAATTGCTTTTGTTAAGCAAAATAATATTGCGCTGACCATAGTCGGCCCGGAAGCACCTCTGGTGGCCGGTGTGGTGGACGCCTTTATGGAGCAGGATCTGGCTATTTTCGGGCCGACTCAGGGTGCTGCACAACTGGAAGGTTCCAAAGCTTTTACCAAAGATTTTCTGGCCCGGCATAATATCCCTACCGCCGCTTATCAGAATTTTACTGAAATTGAGCCCGCCATTGCCTATATTCGTGAACAGGGTGCCCCGATTGTGGTTAAGGCCGATGGTCTGGCAGCAGGTAAAGGGGTTATTGTGGCACAAACTGAAGCTGAAGCCATTACTGCTGTTGAAGATATGCTGGCCGGCAATCGTTTTGGTGATGCCGGACATAGGGTGGTTATTGAAGAATTCCTGAGCGGTGAAGAAGCCAGCTTTATTGTTATGGCCGATGGCAAAAATATCCTGCCTCTGGCCACGTCACAGGATCATAAAGCGCGAGATAATGGCGACCTCGGCCCTAATACTGGCGGTATGGGGGCGTATTCACCTGCCCCGGTGGTGACCGCTGAAATGGCCGAAAAAGTTATGCACAGCGTTATTATTCCCACTATTGAGGGTATGGCGGCAGAAGGTCATGATTATACCGGTTTTTTATATGCTGGCTTAATGATCACCCCCGAAGGAGAGATGAAGGTACTGGAATACAACTGCCGGTTTGGCGATCCTGAAACCCAGCCTATTATGATGCGCTTACAATCCGATCTGGTGGAATTATGTCAGGCTGCTATTGAGCAGAAACTTAACAGCATAACGGCTCAATGGGACAGTCGGGCGGCTATTGGAGTAGTAATGGCTGCCGGCGGTTATCCGGATGATTATGCTAAAGGTCTGGCCATTGAAGGGCTGGATGAAGTTGATGATGCCGATAATAAGGTTTTTCATGCCGGCACCACCATGCAGGATGGTCAGGTAGTCACCAGTGGCGGTCGGGTTTTATGTATGGTCAGTCTGGCGGATAGTGTCACTGAGGCTCAGCAGCAAGTCTATAATAAAATTAAAAAAATCCATTTCAAAGACGCTTTCTACCGTACTGATATAGGCTATCGCGCTATTGCCAGAGAACAGTTATAAGCTGATACAAAAGCTAATAAATTAAGAATACCCTAGCAAATTAATAGGTTATAACCACTCATAGATAGTGGCTGTTTTTTTGTTAATTTTAACAAAATAGGTTAATATTCTCTTAATCTAATATTCAGGCCGCTTGTAATAGCATGCGTTAAGCTGCTTTTTGCAGGTCAACTTAAACAAGGAATATATTATGTCTACTAAACATCCTGTCGTTGCAGTGACTGGTTCTTCCGGTGCCGGTACAACTACTGTAAAAAATGCCTTTGAACATATTTTCTTCCGTGAAAATATCAATCCGGCGATTATTGAAGGTGATAGCTATCACCGCTATGATCGTGCCGCCATGAAAGTAGCTGTAGAAGAAAAAGGCGATACCTTCAGTCACTTTGGTCCTGAAGCTAACCATTTCGATATTCTGGCAGAAACCTTTAAGGAATACGGTGAAACTGGTATGTGCAAACGCCGCTATTATCTGCACAGTGAAGAAGAAGCCGCTCCTTATGCACCCTTAAAGCCTGGTCAGTTTACTGAATGGGAAAATATTCCTTCCGGTACCGATTTATTATTTTATGAAGGTCTGCATGGCGGTGCCAAAGATGGTGACGATGATATTTCCAAATACGTTGACCTGCTGGTCGGCGTAGTACCTATTGTTAATCTGGAGTGGATTCAGAAGATCCACCGTGACAATTCCCAGCGCGGCTATTCCGCAGAAGCAATTGTTGATACTATCCTACGCCGTATGCCTGACTATGTACATTATATTACACCGCAGTTTTCCCGTACTGACATTAACTTCCAGCGGGTACCAACGGTTGATACCTCTAATCCTTTTATTGCTCGTGATATTCCTACTCCCGATGAAAGTTTTATTGTTATTCGCTTTAAAGAACCTAAAGGCGTAGACTTTCCATACCTGCTGAATATGATCCCGGATTCCTTTATGTCCCGTCGTAACAATATGGTTGTTCCGGGCAGTAAAATGGGCTTCGCAATGGAAATGATACTGGCTCCTCGCATCCATGAACTGATGGAAAAAGCCAAGACTTAATTAAAGTCAATAGTCATGAGTCAATAGTCGTTAGTTATAGCTTTTAACTTACGACTTACGACTTACGACTTACGACTTCTCAATTATATTTCAATTTTTTCCATCATATAACAGAGACAGTCCTGTCTTATTATTTCCTCTTTTGTGGTCAGCATAGACGGCATTAACGGGATCCGGGTACGAATTTCACCATTGTCATAACTAAAATAGCGATCTGCTACATCCTGTCCCTGCTCATCAATAGCCAGCAGATTTGAGTTCTCAGAATGAATATCAGCTAAGCGGGTACCCGCTTCCAGAGCCGTAAAATTTAAACTATCAATATCTGCAGCAAAGGTTATATCCTCAGGCTTCTGAGCATTAAAACTTATCCCTACGGTTTCCGGTACTTTTATAATAGCCATGGTATGATAGAGATCAAAATCTTCTGGATGCAGTGCTTTATTATCAAACAGTTCTAACTGCATTACCCCTTGAATATAATTGACGGCATGTTCAACCCCGTGTTTCTGCTCAGGCTGGCCACACTCCACGGTAACTGCCGGACATAATTTAGAAAAAGCCATAGACTGTACGGTGTCCGGTTTAATAAAATAAACCACAGTTCGACTGAACAAATGGGCCAGTTGAAAAAAATTATGCTCTTTCCGGTTGATACAGGCATAGTGCGGATTTTTACCGGTATTATTATGAATATCCAGGCTGGCAAAAACCTGTTTTTCCCGCATCTGGCGCAAAATTTCAGTCATCATCTGACCTTCTTCTGAAGAGTGAGCAGACCAGACCCGATTATAATCTGGCTGTCCTTCCAGCACCCGTTTGTGCTCTCTGGCTGCAGAAACATTACCGATAAACAACGATAGAGAACGTGGTAATGTTTGCTGTTGATGAGTCAGCAAATACTGCCTGATTGCTTCCCAGCCCGTGGTTTCATTGCCATGAAGCAATACTGAAACAAACAGTGGACGAGTCTGCCTGCCGGACAAATGAATCAGAGTTGGCCCGGACAGGAACTGGTGTAATTCATGCGCAGGTTGTTCTAACAGGCCGTCAGGAAGCTGTTCTAAAACTGTTAATAAAGCCATTTTTCTACCACCCTAATCCATTTCCCACTGATGCACCGGTCTGCCGGTCTGCTGATTATTCAGATAGGCCAGAGTCAGAGCCTGCATATCTTTGCCATGCGTCTCAATATAGCGACGCTGCCAGAAAGCGCCATTTTGACCACTTTCAACTCTCTGTTCAATAATTTTCAGATAATATTCGATATCTTCTCTATTAATACCCATTTGCTGCAAACCATCTTTTGCCATTGGGATCAGTGTGTCGCGTAATAATATTTTAACCGGTACCGACTGCTCAGAAAACCAGTTCAACCTGGATTTTAAGCCCTGTTTGGCCGCCAGATAAAAGTTTTCTTTTGCCTGCACAAACGATAATTGCTGCTCCGGGATCTGGTATTGACTGGCCAGAGCTGTAATCGCGCCATAAAACAGGGCAGCATTGGCAATACTGTCTACTATTGTCGGCCCGGCCGGGATAACACGATGTTCAAGACGAACATGATATTCTCTTTGTTGAGCATTCTCAATATAAGCAATGAGAGGACGATTCCAGCGCCAGATAGTACCATTATGCAGACTCAGATGTGCCAGATCTTCCGTGGCAGAGTCAAATACTTCTGGAAGCAGCACTGGATAATGTTCAATATTTTCCTGAAAACATTCCAGTAAGGAGTGTTGCGCATAGCCTGAACCAAAACTGACCCGTTTTATGGGGCCAAACATGGCACCATCATAGCCGCCTACTGACACCGCCTGTTCAAACACCGGGATACGGGTTTCACACCAGAGATCTTTACCAAACAAAAAAGGGGAATTGGCACTGACTGCGACCATGGGTGCCGAAAGTATAATAGCGGCGTTATAGTAACGAACTGAGTGTGCAAAAGGCATTTGTAAGTGCAATTGAAATGAGGTGGCCACTGATTCGAGCATAACATCCTGATGCACACTTTTAAGGGTCTCTTTACCCTGAATATCCAGCTCAATAGCCCTACCCTTACGACTGCGTAAGACCTGCTCATTTAAAGCCTGATAACGAGTCATATGAGACATATTCTGCAGCTGCAGGTGCTGTTCCTGTAAACTGGGCAGACTGCCGACCATCAGCAGATCCGCATTCAGAAGCTGAGCCTCCTTCTGGCACAGTTGGTATAAGTGGCTTAATTCCTGATGCATCTTTTGCAAAGCATCAGCTGTTAGACTAAACACAGAGCTATTCAGCTCAATATTAAACTGAGCCAGTTCCTGGGTCACCTGTGAAACAATAGGAGAATCTTTAAGCTGTTTAATAAAGGCTTCATTAACACTGGCTGGCAGACCCAGTCGATCCACCAGACACAACTCCATTTCAAAACCGACATTGGGGATTGGGGAACTATTTTGACTGTCCTGCTGTTGCTGAAACCAGTGTTGAACCCAGGTCAGTTCAGCATCCATTTTATTGTGATAACGCTCAAAATCCACTTTTTTAAAATGGCTATGGGTGATATCCCGGCCCATTGGCAGGTGTCCTTATGATTTTATTACTTTTATGTAACGTGGCCGTAGCAGGTTATGAAGAGTTTACAATCAAGCCAGGCAGCTACTTTTATTATTACTATTCAACAGCCCTAAATATATTGTTGATTTAATTCGGCCAGCCTTTGTGGTGTACCAATATCCAGCCATGTTCCCTGATACAGTTCTCCGGAAACCTGATGACGATTCATGGCCTCACGTAGCAGGGGGGCTAAAGCCTGTCGCCCTGGTTTGATGTCTGCAAAAAAATCAGGATGATAGAGTCCTATTCCGCTAAAAGTATAAGCCTGCATTGTGCCATCAGAAGCATTGTCGGTATAAATGTCTGATTCACCGGCAGCCTCTGAGTTAAGATAAAAATCCCCTTCTGAATTATGCTCGGGGTTATTTACCAGTACCAGATGTGCCAGCCGGTCAGTTTTTAAATAACTGAGCCGGCTATAATTATAATCAGTGAAAATATCTCCATTCACCACAATAAAAGGCTCATGACCTAATAATTCTAAAGCCTGTATGATACCACCAGCAGTTTCCAGTGCCTGTTGTTCTCTGCTGTATTGAATATTAACGCCCAACTGGCTACCATTACCCAGATATTGTTCAATTTTGTAGCCCAGCCAGGCATGATTGATGACCAGTTCCCGAATACCGGCTTTTTGCAGGGCATCAATATGATATTCGATCAGTGTTTTGCTGCCGACCTTCAGCAAAGGTTTGGGCAGATTATCGGTGAGAGGGCGCATACGCTCACCTCGACCGGCAGCAAGGATCATTGCTTTCATGATGTAACAGGCGTTAATCCGGATGACTTTATGGCATTAGAGTTATTTGCCTGCTCAGTCCAGAACCTGATTAGTTTAAGCAAATCGTCAAATTCGGGATATCGTGACGCCACATTAAACAGGTAGTCCAGTGTTTGCGGGATATCGTTGAGGTAGTTAGTTTTACCATCGCGATAATTCAGACGACAAAAGATCCCTACCACTTTAAGCTGTCTCTGAATACCCATCCAGTCAAACCAGCGGATAAACTGCTCTTTAGTCTCATTAACTAATAATTTTTCACGGAGCAGCATCTGCCGGTATTGTTCTACCCAGTCGTAAATCTGCTCTTCCGGCCAGGCAATATAACTGTCTCTTAATAATGAAACCAGATCATAGCTGACCGGCCCCATTACCGCATCCTGAAAATCAATAACACCAGGGTTATGTTCTTTAATGTACATTAAATTACGTGAATGATAATCTCTGTGCACAAAAACCTGGGGCTGTTCCAGTGCCGACTCAATCAGGCGATTCATTGACTGTTCAATAATCTCAATATCCTTATTACTTAATTCCTGCTGACAATGTACCCTGGCATACCAGTCCGGCAATAATTGCATTTCCTGCCTGAGACGCTCACTATTATAATCTGCCAGCTGGGTATCCATATCCACAAAGCTGTCTCGATGAATACCTCTTTGCATTAGTAGCAAGGCACTCATGGCATCGGCATAAAGTCTATCGGGACTTTCCTTAGCAGCGTTTGAACTAAGCAGGCTAAGATAGGGGGTATTACCCAGATCAGACATAAGGATAAAACCAGCATCACGATTAATGGCGTACAGGTGAGGGACATTGACCCCAAGCCGTTCTATTTGCCGGGCAATATCAATAAAGGGAGTAATAGACTCTTTTTCAGGCGGTGCATCCATTACAATAAATGATTGCCGTGGCTGTTGCTCAAACAGTGAATGATTAAATTTCACTCTAAAATAACGTCTGAAACTGGCATCACTGGAGGCAGAGTCAAAGCTCAGAATATCAGCCTGATAGTCGTTTTGAAGCCAGGATTTGATTTGTGCAATTCGTTGTGTCATGGATAACACATAATAAGATCAATAGATGCCGGAGTCAATTTCATTGACTCCGGCGATTTAACGGCTCTGTAAGGGCCGTTAAAAAAGAGCAAAACAGACTTAATCAGGCGTTTTTAATGGCGTCCATAATACGCTCGAAACGAACCCGAACTTCTTTGGCCAGGGTCTCCATTGCAGGATTATCAACTACCTGGAACATAGATTCAGGATCAACAATAGCTACCGTAGTGCTGCCGTCATCTTCTTCACGGATAACTACATTACAGGGTAATAGCAAACCTAAATCAGGTTCCGCATTAAGTGCATCATTGGCTAACTTGGGATTACAGGCACCGAGAATAATATACGGTTTACGATCCACATCAATTTTTTCTTTCAGAGTTTTTTGTACATTAATCTCGGTTAGAACACCAAAACCTTCTGCTTTTAGAGCCGCTCGGGTCTTCTGATCCGCTTCTTCTATACCACAGTCCACTGTTATATGAATACCGTACATTATTTTCTCCAGGTTAAATTAAATTGTTTTTTTGTTATACGCATAATATGCGTATTGAGAAGAGAAAAATCAATGGGGTAACAGATCTGCGGCTTCATTCTGATTCATAAAATGACCCATGACAACATAGCCTTTTTCTATATGCCTGTGTAATTTGCATTCGCTTTTATCATTATTATAATTCAGCCAGCGTCCGGGCAGAGTATCCACTCTATGAACCGGAGCCAGAGAACCGTCAATTTCACAGGACAGATGGGTTTCTCCGCTCAGAACATGACGAAAGGCAGGCATCATTCCCATAAAACGGTTATATAGACGTTTTTCTAAAAGTTGACCGACCCTGTCATTTAATACAAAATGAGTATTTTCCTGTGGCATATAATTTCCCGCTTTTTTTATTTTTTCACACACACATTGAGAACTATAGCTCAATTTTGAAAAAAAAAAGGAAATTTGGATAATTATTAATGATATTGAGACTCCAGTTAAAGACTGTTCAACATAAGTTACAGGTGAGTTTCCAAAACCTTCTGCATTTGCTGATAAGTTTTTTGCGCCAGTTCCTTGCGGCTGCAACTGGTTGCCTGAATCACTGGTGTAAAATACACATCTGCTGTAATTTGCTTAAAACCCAGAATTGCCCACAGATTTTTCAGCATATTAGTATCACCGGTATAAGGTATATCTGCTGACAGCCTGCCATCTACTTTATAAATGATAACCACAGGCTGCACACCGATATTTATCTGTTCCTCTATATCCACTACCGCCTGAAACATACCTGGATAAAAATGAGCTATTTCCTCACCCTCTCCAGTCCCCCCTTCCGGAAAAACCGTTACTCGCTCCCCTGCTCTAAGGATTTCTGCAATTTGTTTATTCAGACGTCGAACATCACTGATACTGCCGCGTTTTATAAATAAGGTACCGGTTCGCACACTCATCCAGCCCACCACCGGCCAGCGTGAAATTTCACTTTTTGCCACAAAAGTGGTGGGATACAAGGAACTGAGCAGGACAATATCTTTCCAGGAAATATGATTCGCCACCATCAGATGGTTATCTTCAGCGAGTTCACCATGCACTCTGACATGAATATTCATTAATTTTAAGAACTGCTGATACCAGCGCTGAATTATGGGTTTATCCTTCACACCCGGGTATTTGTTGCGATCAAGATAGTAAAGTGCTTGCACTACCCCCCAGAACACATGCAAAATAACCCTGAGCAAACGAACCAATTTTCTTAAAATCATATTACTCTAAACTCACGACTTACGACTTACGACTTACGACTTACGACTTACGACTTACGACTTACGACTTACGACTTACGACTTACGACTTACGACTTACGACTTACGACTATAATAACTATGGCACTAAATTTCTGGGAATACAAAGCATTAAAAGAAATGACACAAAGTGAATGGGAGCAACTTTGTGACGGTTGTGCAAAATGCTGCCTGCATAAACTGGAAGATGAAGATACCGGCATTATTTATGCTACTAATGTGGTGTGCCAGTATCTTGATAGTGAAAAGTGCCAGTGTAATGAGTATGCCCGGCGAAGTATTCTGGTGCCCGAATGTGTCACCATGAGTCCGGATAATCTGCAGCAGGTCTATTTTATGCCCGACACCTGCGCCTACCGCTTACTTGCTGAAGGCCGAGAACTTCCTGACTGGCATCCCCTGCTCAGCGGCCAGTCCCGTTCAACTCATGATTCAGGCCATTCGGTACAGGGCAAAGTCATCTCTGAGCTGGAGGTCGATGATTTAATGCACCATTTAACCGGTGAATGGGATTAATTTTATAACTCTTCCTCCGCCCGACGCAGCAGGTATCGACCATACTGATTTTTTTTCAATGGCTGGGCCAGTTCAACAAGCTGCTCCTTATTGATATAGCCCATTTCAAAAGCAATCTCTTCAATACAGGCCACTTTTAAACCCTGACGATTTTCAATCACCTGAATATAATTAGAGGCTTCCATCAGGCTCTCATGGGTACCGGTATCCAGCCAGGCAAACCCACGCCCCATAAGTTCCACTTTAAGATTTTTCTGTTTCAGGTACGTCTGATTAACCGTGGTGATTTCCAGTTCACCACGATGCGAGGGTTTTACTGCTTTAGCAACCTTAATCACATTATTAGGGTAAAAATACAGTCCTACTACCGCATGATTGCTTTTGGGCTGCTCCGGTTTTTCTTCAATGCTCAGCACATTACCGCTGTCATCAAATTCAACCACCCCATAACGCTCAGGATCTTTAACATAATAACCGAATACCGTTGCCTTCGCCTGTTCTGACACATTTTTTACGGACTGACGGAGCATTTTTTTAAAGCCATGACCATAAAAAATATTGTCTCCCAGCACCATGCAGACATCATCATCGCCGATAAAATCCTCACCGAGAATAAAAGCCTGTGCCAGCCCATCAGGAG
>JALSUJ010000365.1 GCA_027071355.1 Gammaproteobacteria bacterium
AAATTAGCATGTATACAGTATCTATAACAAAAAGCCTGATTAACGATTAAACAATACGGTTTTTTGACACTGAGCGGCAACTGATTGCCAATAGCCAAAAAAACGGCAATAAAGATAAAAAAGATCATAGGAGCTAACCATGCCACAGATTATTAATACTAATGTAATGTCGCTAAATGCACAGCGTCAATTAAATAAATCGCAGTTAATGCAAAATGAGGCTATGGAACGCTTATCCTCTGGTCTTCGTATAAATAGTGCGAAAGACGATGCCGCTGGTTTAGCTATCTCAACAGGTATGGAGTCACAAATTCGTGGCTTAAATCAAGCCATTCGAAATGCCAATGATGGTATTTCTATGGCGCAAACCGCGGAAGGTGCAATGGATGAAATGACTAACATACTGCAACGTATGCGTGAACTGTCTATTCAATCAGCTAATGATACCAACTCAGCATCTAACAGAGCATCAATTCAAGATGAAGTTGATCAACTATATAGTGAATTAGATCGAATTGCTTCAGTAACTCAGTTTAATGGTGTTAATTTACTTAATGGTTCTGCAGGTGCTACTAACTTTCAAATTGGTGCCAATGCAGGTGACTCAATTTCATTTAAGATTGAAGGGGTTACCACTAAAGATTTAAACCTTAATGCGGTAACTGCCACTGGAGAGTTAAATGGTGGTCGTATTGAATCTATTGCTGGTGGTACACAGTCTGATGCTGTCCTAATTAATGGGGTTACTATTAGTGGTTTAGCTGCTGGTGCTACTAATGGTGCTGATACTTTAGTTACGGCTATTAATGCAAATACTGGCTCGTCTGGTGTTACTGCAACAGCTTATAATGTTGTTGAAGGCGTTGCTGGCGGCTCAGGCGTTATTTCGTCGGGTGGCTTAACTGTAGCTGTTGGTGGTGGGGCTTCGGTAAATATTGGTGCCTCGGGTGGTATGAGTGAATTAGTTTCTAATATCAATAGAGATGCAGCGGGAGTTGTAGCGACTTTAAGTAATAGTGGTGCATTAGTTTTAACGAATGATACAGGAAAAACTATTACTGTTGGGGGTAGTGATATTGGTAATACAGGGTTAGTCGGAGGTACTTATGAAGGTTTTGTTTCCTTAAATAGTTCAGATGGTAGTCCTATTAGTATTCAGGAAAATGCGGCGTTAACTACAGGTACTGGACCTGGAGGTTCGGCTGTTTTTGCTGACTTGAAAGAAATGGGTTTTAACATACAAACAGGCTCAGATAAAATTACAGGTGGTAAAGTTAATGGAGATGTCATAACTTCAACTGACAAAATAACTATTAATGGTGTTGAGTTAGGTGCCGTTACTGGTACTTCAGCAGCCGATAAAGCATTTGCTATTAATGCCATAAGCGCTGAAACTGGCGTTGCGGCACAAGCGTCAACAACCAAAGATTATACCATTGTTTTTGGTAATGATGCCACTACTGGTGTGGGAGTTAAAGGATTAACTGGTTCAGCTCCGAATGAATTAAAAATTAATGGTGTAGCTATTACTAGTTTGACAACCGCATCGTCAATGGATGAGGTGGTTTCGGCTATTAATGGAGCAGGTTTACAAGGGGTTGTAGCAACAGCAACTGAAGCAGGTAAATTAGAATTAACATCAGTTTCAGGGCAAGATGTTGCCTTAACAGTAGTTAATCCTGCTGGCGCTATACAATCAGGTATTACTACCATCGGTGTTTATGATGACGCTGCGGGTCGTTCAGTTGCTGAGTCTGCAAGTGCATCAGATACTAATAGAGGTTCTATAACCTTAACCGGAAAGAATAATGAAGATGTACTTATATCTAGTAAAGCGGGCTCGCAAACTGAGCAAACTACCGCATTAGATAAGTTAGGCTTAAGTGATTCTGGCGGTAGTAAAACGGCAATAGGTATAGGTTTAAGTGTTACCAGTGTGGCAAATGCTGAGAATAGTATTGCTCGTATTGATGATGCGTTACAAAAAATATCTAGTTCACGCGGTTCGCTGGGTGCGATACAAAATCGTTTAAGTTCTACTATTTCTAATTTAGCTAATGTATCACAAAATTTAAGTGCTGCTAATTCACGAATAAAAGATGCTGATTTTGCTGTAGAAACATCAAGACTCAGTAAAGCACAAATATTACAACAAGCGGGTACTGCTATGTTATCGCAAGCGAATGCCTCTACTAAAAACGTATTGTCATTATTAAAAGGATAATATTTATAAGTTGGTAATTATAAAAACATAAAAAAGCGGCATTTATGCCGTTTTTTTGCTATAAAGAATAGATTGAAAATAAATTAAAGCCCGTTTGTAGGC
>JALSUJ010000366.1 GCA_027071355.1 Gammaproteobacteria bacterium
TGTTGCTGACAGCGCTGAACACTGATGTTTTTATTTTATCGACTTTGACCCTTTAATGTTCCTTTGAACAGTCTATTTATTTGACTCGTTGGAGTAAGGAGGGGTAGCCCATAAGCGGAACATCACGAACCTGTCTTTTTACAAAGCGATTGATGGTGCCTTTTTGTCCTGTTAATGGATCAATCGCTTTTCTCCGTTTATCCCTTTTGCAAAGAATATGTGCCGTCTTATGGTGTTTATTTAGCGTGATTTCATTGACTCTTTGACCCGTCAGACCCAAAATACTCGGTGAGATGCTGATACTCATATTACCTCTTGCTTATAAAACTATCAGAAGTCTTATATTTCAACAGGTTTTGTGAGTATTAGCATCTTTTTTCACTCATCAGAGCGAAGAAAAGCCTATCCTATTTGGAAAAACCTAACCAAATCATTGCCCACCACGGACTAAGCGCACTCGATTATTATTGCTACGGCTACCGATACTGAAATTATTACCATCTGAATAGCCATAATTGAAATTAACATACCATGTACTGCCAGGATCAAGTCCAAACGGTGACGAAGACCAGACATTCGAGGATCCTTCATTCGGAAAAACTGTAGCATTGATACTAGGGTCAGCACAACTTACTTCTCGCAGTGATTCCAACTCTTTTACATTTGGCAAACGCCAGTCTGCATGACCAGCGAAACCACCTTGGGTATTTGTTACTGATGGCTGTTGCAAAGCCTGTTGCCAAGTAAATGTTTTAGCTGTACCGACTGTGCAGCTTATACCAGTCAATCCTTCTTCACATAGCTTCCACATCAAACCTGTCTGTAAATCAGTTACAGTGCCACTACCATTCACCTGATATCGGCTATCGGGCGCTGAAGCTGGTATGGCAATCTGGCAGACTTGTGCCTGTGCCGACAGACTAGCAAAAAATACTAGTAAATAACTAAAAATAATAAAAGGATTCATAATGTTCTTCTCCCTATTAATACTTGCTAATATAATTGCCAACCAATTGGCACCATTAGGCTACTTTTTTATATATTTCGTGATCAGTTATGCTATATACTGAAAATGTTAAAACACTTCGAGTTTTTCTGTAAAGAAACAATTTCCTTCATTTAACCCGCTATTATGTATCAAAATAGCAATCTGATGCTGGAATGTACATCTTTTTTGATACGGTATTCACATTATCAACCAAAACGTTTTCATACCTTCTCGCATAATCATTGTGCACTACGCACTAAACGTACACCATCAATTCTTGAGCGTGAATCCAGGCCAGAAATGCCATCATTGAAACTGACCAGCCATGCACTTACTGAATCACTAGCATTCGGTGACGAAGACCAGTACATGGATAACAACACAAAAGGGAAATACTGAGGATCTATAGTAGTAGCTGTTTGATCCATGATAATAATAGTTTCCAACTCTGAAATTGTTGGTATACGCCAGTCAGTAAAGCCGCACAAACCCGCACTGTTGGATCCATCAACAAGAGTATCCCAATCACTATAGCGGGTACCGTATGACTGCCCAGACTTGATTTGGGCAGTTTTACCCCCCCAACGATAGGTATTGCTACTATCATGGATACCACCAGAGCCCGGAGGGGTTTTTACCTCCCATATTAGACCTGTATGGTTATCTTTAACGCAAGACCAGGGCTGTGCTACATAACTTTGACTCTGGTTGGCCAGTGGTTGACCATTGGCATCGAGCTTGGTGAAATCAAAACCAGCATTCCCACCACCCACCTTGACCAGGGTGCCTGCCGTAGCCTGCGCATCACGTCCGTAGCTGCAATCTTGAGCGGCAATGGTTTCACCTATGCAAGTGGAATTGTTACCATTAGGATAATTTCCTCCAAAGACAATGCCGGTATCATTGAGCGGCATAACCTTAACAGCACCTGTTCCACCTGTTCCACCTGTTCCACCTGTTCCAACAGTTGCAGTGCTTCCACCTCCACCACAAGCACTTAACAACATAACTGTAATTATTGCAAAAGCTATTTTATACATTTTATTTCCCTCTTTACTTATGGCTATGGCAATACATAAAAGGTAAATTATTAATCAGTTAAAAAACAGTTATAAGTTGAACAACAAGACCGTTCAATTGTTAACACAATCAAACGGCCTTTTTTTGCTGTTAAAAATTTAAGCTGATTTCACTCATTTTATTTTTCCAGTATCTATTTAATACGCCACCCCTTATTGGTTTTTATAAATATCTCCTTACCAACACCCGGCAGTTTTTCTTTAATTTCTTTTCCTAAATCAAGATCAGAAGCAATATTATTAAGATTC
>JALSUJ010000367.1 GCA_027071355.1 Gammaproteobacteria bacterium
AGAAACTATTAACTATCGTACTTTCAAGCCGGAAAGAGACGGCTTGTTCTGTGCAAAAATCTTTGGTCCGGTTAAGGACTACGAATGCCTGTGCGGCAAATACAAACGGCTTAAACATCGCGGTGTTATCTGTGAAAAATGCGGTGTTGAAGTGACCCAGTCCAAAGTTCGTCGTGATCGTATGGGACATATTGAACTGGCCAGCCCGGTTGCACACATCTGGTATTTGAAATCTCTGCCATCCCGTATGGGCTTACTGCTGGATATGACTTTACGTGATATTGAGCGGGTATTATATTTTGAAGCCTTTGTGGTTATTGACCCAGGTATGACAACACTGGAAAAAAATCAGATTTTATCTGATGAACAGTATCTGGATGCTATTGAAGAATATGGTGATGATTTTGATGCCCGTATGGGGGCAGAAGCCGTGCGTGAACTGCTTAAAGCTATTAATATCACTAAAGAAATCGCGTTTATCCGCGAAGAAATGGCCGGTACCGAGTCAGAAACCAAACTGAAAAAGTTTTCCAAGCGTCTGAAACTGCTGGAAGCCTTTAATGATTCCAACAATTTGCCGGAATGGATGGTGATGACTATTCTGCCAGTTCTGCCACCTGATTTACGTCCTCTGGTACCACTGGAAGGTGGTCGTTTTGCGACATCTGATCTGAATGACCTGTATCGTCGGGTTATTAACCGTAATAATCGTCTGAAGCGGTTATTAGAATTAAATGCCCCAGATATTATTGTGCGTAATGAAAAACGGATGCTACAGGAATCTGTGGATGCGTTGCTGGATAACGGTCGTCGCGGTCGAGCTATTACTGGTTCCAACAAACGCCCATTAAAATCCCTGGCCGATATGATTAAGGGTAAGCAGGGTCGTTTCCGTCAGAACTTACTGGGTAAACGGGTGGATTATTCCGGTCGTTCCGTTATTGTGGTTGGACCCACCTTGCGTCTGCATCAATGTGGTCTACCTAAAAAAATGGCACTGGAATTATTCAAACCTTTTATTTTCAGCAAGCTGGAATTACGCGGTCTGGCCACCACAATTAAAGCCGCCAAGAAAATGGTGGAACGTGAAGGTCCGGAAGTCTGGGATATCCTGGAAGAAGTGATCCGTGAACATCCTATTATGCTTAACCGTGCACCTACATTGCACCGTCTGGGTATCCAGGCTTTTGAACCGGTTCTAATTGAAGGTAAGGCGATTCAGTTACATCCTCTGGTCTGTACTGCATTTAATGCCGACTTTGATGGAGACCAGATGGCCGTGCATATTCCTCTGTCTATTGAAGCTCAGCTGGAAGCCCGTTCCTTAATGATGGCCTCTAATAATATTCTGTCACCAGCTAATGGTGAGCCCATTATTGTACCTTCTCAGGACGTGGTACTGGGTCTTTACTATATGACCCGTGAACTGATCAATTCCAAAGGTGAAGGCATGATGTTTGCCGATGCCATGGAAGCGGAACGTGCTTTTGAAACCGGCAATGCGGTACTACATGCCAAGGTTAAAACCCGTATTACCGAATATCTGAAAGACGAAAATGGTGAGCTGGTTGAACACACCCGCGTAGTGGATACCACGGTAGGCCGTTCCATTTTATCCAAGATCCTGGCACCCGGCTTAAGCTTTGATTTAATGAACAAGGATTTAACTAAAAAAGCCATTTCTGCCCTGATCAATGCCTGCTATCGTGAAGTAGGTCTGAAGGAAACCGTTATTTTTGCTGACCAGCTAATGTATACCGGTTTTGCTTACGCGGCTCGTTCCGGTGCTTCTTTTGGTGTTAATGACATGGTGATACCAGAGAAAAAATACAGGCTTATTGATGAAGCTGAAAAAGAAGTTCAGGAAATTCAGGAGCAGTATGAATCCGGTCTGGTGACGAATGGTGAACGCTATAACAAGGTGATTGATATCTGGTCACATGCCAATGAACAGGTCGCCAAGTCCATGATGGAAATTCTGGAATTTGACGAAATTGAAATTGATTATGTACCCACTTCAACAGTTTCCGGCAAACCTTTAAAAGAGATTGTGCCTGATGATATTAAGGACAGTATCCCGAATAAAGGGGATGTCATTAAACAGACCTCCTTTAACTCGGTTTATATGATGGCTGACTCCGGTGCGCGTGGTAGTGCGGCACAGATCAGACAGCTGGCCGGTATGCGTGGTCTGATGGCCAAGCCGGACGGTTCAATTATTGAAACACCTATTACTGCCAACTTCCGTGAAGGACTGAGCGTATTACAGTACTTTATTTCCACTCATGGTGCTCGTAAAGGTCTGGCTGATACTGCTCTAAAAACGGCAAACTCCGGTTACCTGACCCGCCGTCTGGTTGATGTAGCGCAGGATCTGGTAGTCGTAACAGATGATTGCGGTACTGAACAGGGTGTTATGGTTCAGTCACTGATTGAGGGTGGTGATGTGGTTGAACCCTTACGTGAAAGAGTTCTGGGTCGTATCGTTGCTGAAGATGTCATTAAGGCCAATAGTGATGAAGTTATTATTGCTAAAGGCACCCTGCTGGATGAAGCCTGGTGTGAACAACTGGAAGAACTGGGTGTGGACCATATGATGGTTCGTTCACCTATTTCCTGTGAAACTCGCTTTGGTATCTGTGCCACCTGTTATGGGCGTGACCTGGCTCGTGGACATAAGGTGAATATGGGTGAAGCTGTGGGTGTTATTGCGGCCCAGTCCATTGGTGAGCCGGGTACCCAGTTAACCATGCGTACTTTCCATATTGGTGGTGCTGCCTCTCGTTCTGCTTCGGTCAGTAGTATTGAAATTAAGACCAGCGGTATCATCCGTCTGCATAATATTAAAAGCGTGACGCAGGAAAATGGCAATATCGTTGCCGTTTCCCGTTCCGGTGAATTAACGGTGGCAGATACTCATGGGCGTGAACGTGAACGTTATAAAGTACCTTATGGTGCGGTTCTGACGGTTGCTGATGGCTCAGAAGCTACGGGTGGTGATGTGGTAGCAAACTGGGATCCACATACCCATCCGGTTATTACCGAAGTGGCGGGTGTGGTTAAATTTATCGACTTTATTGAAGGTGTTACCGTTAATAAAGAAACCGATGCTATTACCGGCTTAAGTTCACTGGTCATTATTGATCCCAAGCAGCGCAGCGGCAGTGCCAAAGATTTACGTCCTATGGTGAAATTACTGGATCAGGACGGCAATGATCTGTTTATTGTAGGTACCGATATTCCCGCTCAGTATGCCTTACCGGCCGGTGCGATTATTAATCACGCTGATGGTGATACCGTATCCGTGGGTGATGCCGTTGCTCGTATTCCTCAGGAATCCTCCAAAACCAAGGATATTACCGGTGGTCTGCCACGGGTTGCGGATCTGTTTGAAGCCAGAAAACCCAAAGAGCCTTCCATTCTGGCAGAAATTTCAGGTGTGGTCAGTTTTGGTAAAGAGACCAAAGGCAAGCAGCGTCTGGTTATTACGCCCAAAGAAGGCAAAGCGTACGAAGAACTGCTGCCTAAATGGCGTCATATTAATGTCTTTGAAGGTGAATCGGTGGAAAAAGGTGAGGTCATCTCTGATGGTGCTCCCAATCCGCATGATATTTTACGCCTTAAAGGTGAACAGGAACTGGCTAACTATATTGTTAATGAAGTTCAGGAAGTTTACCGTCTGCAGGGTGTAAAAATTAATGATAAACACATTGAAGTAATTATCCGCCAGATGATCAAGCGTGCTGAGATCCTTAATCCGGGTGATACCAGATTTATTAAGGGGGAGCAGGTAGAACACGCGGCCATTGTTGAAGAAAATGAACGTGTTGAAAAAGAAGGCAAACTACCCGCCACATTTGAAAGACAGTTACTGGGTATTACCAAAGCCTCTCTGGCAACTGAATCCTTTATTTCTGCAGCATCGTTCCAGGAAACCACTCGGGTACTGACTGAAGCATCGGTTAGCGGCAAGATGGATGATCTGCGCGGTCTGAAAGAAAACGTTATTGTGGGTCGCCTGATACCAGCCGGTACTGGTCTGACTTTCCATAATGAACGTCGTAAGCGCAGACAGAAGGATAAGGAACGCTACCAGATTCAGTCTGAGATGAGTAAGCTGGACGCCTAAAAACGGCACAGAGCATTCATCTTTTGCACCACTTCGGCGTTATTTCCGTACTCGAATGGTCGCGTATTAATATACGCTCACATTCTCCGTGCGAAAATGCCTTGAACTGGCACAAAATCTAAATACTCTGAGCCGTTTTTAAAAAAAAATATTTAACTTTAAATCTTGACAAATATAAGGACATCCCTTATATTTGTCCGTCTTTGCAGGCTGGGGCGTTCCCGGCCTGTTGTTTATTGTGTGGAGAAGAAAGTTTATGGCAACTACCAACCAATTGGTACGTAAACCACGTAAACGTCAAAAAACCAAGAGTAATGTACCCGCATTGCAGGCATGTCCTCAGCGTCGTGGTGTATGTACTCGTGTTTATACAACAACACCAAAAAAACCAAACTCGGCTTTAAGAAAAGTCGCTCGTGTACGCCTGACAAGCGGCTATGAAGTCTCTACCTATATTGGTGGTGAAGGTCATAACCTGCAGGAACACAGCGTGATTCTGATCCGTGGTGGTCGTGTTAAAGATTTACCTGGTGTTCGTTATCATACAGTACGTGGTACTCTGGATACTGCCGGTGTGGATGACCGTCGTCAAGGTCGTTCTAAATACGGTACTAAACGTCCAAAATAAATAAGTCTTAATTTTTCAAGCAGTATGAGTCTGGTAAAAGAGTCTTGCACCGCTGTTAAAAATAAGTAAGCGCATACAGGGCTGAAATGTTGGGTAATAGCTTCGACTATTATCTTCCTGTGACATCCCCTGTAAGTATCTTAGAAAATAACGATAAGAGTTCCTGAAATAATTCTTATCAAACATAGAAGGTAATTACCTATGTCTAGGAGAAGAGCCGCAGTAAAACGCGAAATTCTACCTGATCCCAAGTTTGGGGATAAAAGTCTGGCTAAATTCATCAATATTATTATGTTCAGTGGCAAAAAATCCGTTGCTGAAAAAATAGTCTATGGCGCTCTGGACATTGTTGTCGAGAAAACCAGAGGTGAGCCGGTTGAGCTGTTTAACAAAGTTATCGAAAATATCCGTCCTACCGTGGAAGTAAAATCCCGTCGTGTGGGTGGTGCAACCTATCAGGTTCCTGTAGAAGTTCGTACTGAACGTCAGGCTACTCTGGGTATGCGCTGGTTAGTGGATGCCGCCAGAAAACGCGGTGAAAAATCCATGGGTCGCAGACTGGCCGGTGAGATGATGGATGCTCTGGAAAACAAAGGATCCGCTGTCAAAAAACGTGAAGATACTCACCGTATGGCAGAAGCGAATAAAGCATTCGCACATTACCGCTGGTAAAAAAGTTGTAAGTCTTAAGTCGAAAGTCTTAAGTCTTAAGTCAATTGAAGGGCGATTCATTCTTTTAAGGAGGATTCGCCCTTTTTACATTAAACCTTGTATATTTAATATACAAGGTTAAATCCTTAAGAGGTTTATAAAGTGGCACGTATAACTCCGATTACTCGCTATCGCAATGTGGGCATTATGGCACATATTGATGCCGGTAAAACGACCACCACAGAGCGTATTCTTTACTACACCGGTGTTTCTCATAAAATTGGTGAAGTACATGATGGCGCGGCCACTATGGACTGGATGGAACAGGAGCAGGAACGGGGTATTACCATTACTTCCGCTGCAACCACCTGTTTCTGGAAGGGGATGGACAAGCAGTTTGATGCCCATCGTATCAATATTATTGACACCCCCGGACACGTTGACTTCACCATTGAAGTTGAACGCTCATTACGTGTGCTTGATGGTGCGGTTGCGGTTTTCTGTGCGGTAGGCGGTGTAGAGCCGCAGTCAGAAACAGTCTGGCGTCAGGCAAATAAATATGCAGTCCCCCGAATGGCCTTTGTTAATAAAATGGACCGTTCCGGGGCAAATTTTCTACGGGTTGTAGAACAGATTAAAACTCGCCTGGGTTCTCATCCGGTACCGGTACAGTTACCCATTGGTGCAGAAGAGAATCTGAAAGGTCTGGTAGATCTGGTGAAAATGAAAGCCATCTACTGGGAAAAAGAAAATATGGGTATCAACTATGAAGAGCGGGATATTCCCGAAGACATGGTTGAGTTGTGTGAAGAATGGCGTGAAAACCTGGTGGAAGCCGCCGCTGAAGCCAATGAAGAATTAATGAACAAGTACCTCGAAGGCGAGGAACTCAGTGAACAGGAAATTCATCAGGGTGTTCGTGAGCGTTGTTTAACCACAGAAATTGTACCAGTATGCTGCGGCAGTGCATTTAAAAATATTGGTGTACAGGCCATGCTGGATGCCTTGGTGTATTATCTGCCGTCACCTACGGAAGTTAAAGCCATTACTGGAGTACTGGATGATAAGGACGGTACTGAAGCAGAGCGTCATGCTTCGGATGATGAGCCGTTTGCTGCGCTGGCGTTTAAGATTGCTACCGATCCATTTGTTGGCACACTGACTTTTTTCCGGGTTTATTCCGGCGTGCTTAAATCAGGGGATAGTCTGTATAATTCTGTAAAAGGAAAAAAAGAACGTATTGGCCGGATTTTGCAAATGCATTCCAATCACCGTGAAGAAATTAAGGAAGTCCGGGCAGGAGATATTGCTGCGGCAGTAGGTCTGAAAGATGTCACTACCGGTGATACTTTATGCGATCCGAACAATATTATTATTCTGGAGCGGATGGAATTCCCTGAGCCGGTAATTTCTGTGGCCGTTGAGCCCAGAACTCAGGCAGACCAGGAAAAAATGGGTATTGCTCTGGGTAAGCTGGCGCATGAGGATCCTTCCTTCCGGGTTAAAACCGATGAGGAGTCGGGACAGACCATTATTTCTGGAATGGGTGAATTACACCTGGATATTATTGTCGACCGGATGCAGCGTGAATTTGGTGTAGAAGCCAATGTTGGTGCGCCGCAAGTGGCCTATCGAGAAACCATTCGTAAAAAAGTGGAAGTGGAAGGCAAATTTATTCGTCAGTCAGGCGGTCGTGGCCAATATGGTCATGTCTGGTTAAAACTGGAACCGCAGGATGGTTACGAATTTGTTAATGAGGTGGTAGGCGGAACGGTCCCCAAAGAATTTATTGGTGCGGTCGATAAAGGCATTCAGCAACAGATGCAAAATGGTGTGATTGCCGGATTCCCGCTGGTGGACATCAAGGCAACCCTGTTTGATGGGTCTTATCATGATGTTGATTCCAATGAAATGGCTTTTAAAATTGCCGGTTCATACGCATTGCGTGAAGGTGCCAAACAGGCCAGTCCAGTACTGCTGGAGCCAATGATGAAAGTCGAAGTGGTTACCCCGGAAGATTATATGGGTGATGTAATGGGCGATTTAAATCGTCGCAGAGGCATTGTTGAAGGCATGGAAGATGGTCCAGCGGGAAAAATTATTCACGCAGACGTGCCGTTATCAGAAATGTTTGGTTATGCCACAGATTTGCGTTCCGCAACTCAGGGGCGGGCCAGCTACTCGATGGAATTCAGTAAATATTCTGAAGCACCATCCAGTGTGGTGGAAACCATCGTTAAGAAACACGGCTAAACAGTAAATCAGCCTGTTTTTATAAATTTTTCGTGCCTTATTGTCAGAATTATGATATAAGATGCGGCTAATGTTTCAAGCATCCTCGGAAAGGCTCTTTGAAAATTATTAAAGAGTACAGGTCCGGGTTTGTAAACAATTTGGTGAAAATGTTTTTTTAATTAATATAGTTAATAGATAGTTCAGGATAAAACCATGTCTAAAGAAAAATTTGAACGTACAAAACCCCATGTGAACGTTGGTACAATTGGCCACGTTGACCATGGTAAAACCACATTAACCGCAGCCATGACCAAATGTATGGCGGAAAAGCACGGCGGTGAAGCCCGTGCCTTTGATCAGATT
>JALSUJ010000368.1 GCA_027071355.1 Gammaproteobacteria bacterium
ACCAGCAATCAAGCTGCTTAACTGCAGTACGTAATACCCATTCTCCCAGTTTAATAATAAAGCCGGTTTCTTCAGCCAGGTGGATAAACTTATCCGGTGTTATTCGACCCAGGTTAGGGTGCTGCCAGCGTATTAAGGCTTCGGTATGGATAACTTTATTGGTCTGGCTGTCAATAATGGGCTGGTATTCAATAAAAAATTCATTTTTGTCCAGGGCACTGGGCATGTCTTTTTCAAGTTGCAGCCGGCTTTTCATTTCCTGGTTCATTTCTTCAGTGTAGAAGCGATATGTATTTCTGCCAGCTTCCTTGGCCTGATACATGGACATGTCCGCATTACTTAGCATCTGTGTTGTGGATGTCGCATCATCAGGATAAACGGTAATGCCTATGCTGGCACTGATAAAAATTTCATGTTCATTAATATTAAAAACTTCTTCAAGCTTTTTAATAATATGAATGGCAATAGTAGCAGCATCATGAGTACTGGCAATTTCCTGCAAAATAATAGTAAATTCATCACCACCCAGTCGGGCTGCAGTATCAATTTTGCGAATACAGCCGGATAATCTATCGGCGACTGATTTTAATAAACTGTCACCGATATCATGTCCGAGGGTATCATTAACATCTTTAAATTTATCCAGATCAATAAATAACAGGGCGCAAAGCGTTGAGTCTCTTTTGGCGTGTTGTATGGCCTGGGAAAGGCGATCCAGAAACAGGGTTCGGTTGGGTAGCCGGGTCAATGTATCATAATTGGCCTGCCAGAGAATTTTTTCTTCCAGTTTAACCTGATCACTGATATCAATACGTACACAGGCGGTACCGCCGGACGAGGTTTTGCTATCACTGGTGAGATAGCAGCGGCCATCAGATAGATATTCAAGTTCTCTGGAATGGCCGACAATATCATTACTGGAATGGAGTCTGGGAATATTATTATTGTTAAACTGACCCAGCTCAGCAGCAGCAGACATCAGTGCATGATAGGTAATACCTGAGTTAATTTTTTTACTGACTTTGGGGTAAAATAACTCAAACTGTTTATTCCATAGCACCAGCTTGTCATCCTGATCAAAAAGTGCAAAGGCTTCATTAATATTTTCTATGGCATCGTACAGACGTGCATGATTTAATTTGGCCTGGATATGGGCACGTTTCAGATTTTGCAGAACATAGCCCAGACTGATAAACAATAAGCTAGATAAAGTAATCAGAACGATATTAATCAAATAAGAATTTTTTGTCTGTTCTGTAAAGTAACGGGTATGAATAGACTGAAGCTGGATAAGCTCTTTATTGATATTCATTTTTTCATAGGTGCGTAGCATGTCCTCCATCTGACTTTTCATTCTTACATTGGCGCGAATATGAGATAGAATATTGCTTAATTTTTTATCAAATCGATGCTCAGAAAGTTGCTCCAGTTCGGTAATTTTACTTTCCAGCAGGTGTTTTTTATTGTGTCGGGGGAAAATATTATAATCCAGCAATACTCCGAACAGCTGATTGATTTTAAAACGCAGATCTTCAGGATCATTATGGCTAAGGGTAATTTGCCTGCTTAGTTCTTTGATGACAGTAGGTAAATATTGCAGAGTATTTTTGATGCTGGATGACAGTGATTTAATCCGTTCCAGCTGTCGTTCTTTTTTGGTACTGTGGTTAATATACTGTTCCAGTATGGTTTTAAACTGAGGTACTTCAGTGGAAAATTTAGAGGTCAGTTCAGAGACTTCTTTTTGCAGTGCATCAATTTTTGAACTGGACTGGGCCAGAGTATCATAGTTTGACAGATAGAAAGACAGATTGAGCAGTAAATCTTTATCAATACGTGAATCGAGTTCTTTAAGCTGTTCCAGATTCTGCTGTATCAGATCGTATTCCTGTAGTTGTTGGTTACGTTGGTATAAAATTGAAACCACACTAACAGTGACAACAAAAAATAATAAATAGGTGATCAGGGCATACTGTTCTTTTTTCATAATGTTTATTCAGTTGCCGGTAGAGTAAGCTCCTTATGCTTACCTACTAATGTTTTTAAAAAAGCGATCACTAATTGTACATCCGCAGCAGAAATTTCTCGGCCCAACTGATAGCGGGCCATTTTGTTAATTGCAGACTCAAGTGTTTCGACTGAGCCATCATGAAAATAAGGGGCAGTCAGTACTACCAGCCGTAAACTGGGAACTTTAAAGGTATATTTATCATAGTTATCTTTAGTGACATTATAACGACCCAGATCACTTTCTGTAATAGCGCTGCCGCGTTCTGCAAAATAGTCTGCCATAACGCCCATTTTTTGATACATATTGCCACCGATATTAGCGCCTTGATGACAGGCTGTGCAGCCATAGGATTTAAAAATGGCATAGCCCTTTTTTGCCTGTTCGGAAATGGCATTATTGTCACCAGCCAGGAAACGGTCAAAAGGTGCATTTAATGTGGTGAGTGATTTTTCAAACTCTGCAATACTAGTGATCAGGTTTTTAGCCTTAAGTTTTCCATTATAGACACTTTGATATCGTTTGATAAAACTTTTGTCCTGACTTAATTTCTGAATAATTTCCGGCCAGCTGGAAGCCATTTCAAGAGGATTTTCTACCGGGCCGCTGACCTGTTCTATCAGATTATGGGCGCGACCATCCCAGAACTGGGCAAGATTAAGATGAGTGTTATAAACCGTTGGAGCATTGATTTTTCCTGTGACTCCGCCAACACCTGTAGAGAAACGTTGATTATCTGAGCCACCTTTTTTCAGATGATGGCAGCTGGCACAGCTGATGGAGTTGTCTCTGGACAGGCGCGGGTCAAAAAACAGACTGCGCCCCAGTTGTATTTTTTCTGGATCCAGCGGTTCATGTGAGTGCAGTGGCTGAATGGGTTCGTCGGACAGGGCTTCAGAGGGAATTAAACGGGTATGATTAGCTAAAACAGGTGTAGCAAAAGTCAGCAGACATAAACTGAACAGCAGGACTGACAGACCTATATATTTCCCTCGTTGATGTTGGTACACTAAATGCATTGATTTTCCAGATATATTTACCACTCTTCGATGATAAATTATAGTCGATAATCTAAAAAAATCTGTTCACAGGTATCAAAATGATTATTTACCCGGCACCTCGTAAAGCTTTGTCCTTAAGGTTATGGACAGCAGTGGTGACAATTATTTCCCAAAAGCCTCGTCTTTTAAGGCGAGGAGCTGGGTTTACTTGGTGAGAGACATAAACAGCTGAGGCAGTTTTTCAGGCAGTTTTTCTACATGATCAATAACGGTGTAATTATTTTTGCCAAAAATATCGCCGATATATTCATCGGCTTTTTTATCCAGGCTGATGCAATGGGTGTGGATATTTTTACTGGATAATTCTTCTACTGCCTTACGGGTGTCTTCAATCAGTAATTGATCATCATCCACATCAATATCAGATGGCTCGCCATCGGTCAGGATCAATAATAATTTCTTGTCGGCAGGCTGGTTTTCCAGATAATGTGCGGCATGACGAATAGGAGCACCCATACGGGTAGAATAACCGGCTTCCATGGCTGACAGGCGGGCTTTGACATCATCATCCCAGTGTTCACTATAACCTTTGATATGCAGATAGCGGACATTATGACGGGTGTCAGAATGGAAACCGGCAATGGCAAAGGGATCATTTAACTGTTCAATCGTCAGAGCCAGTAATGACACGGCCTCACGACTGAGTTCCAGCAGGGATAGTTGACAGCCTTCCGGTACATCGTGTAAGGAAGCTGACAGATCGAGCAGTAACATGACGGCAATGTCCCGTCCATCGTTACGATGACTCATATTAATGCGTGGATCAGGGGTATGACCGCTTTTGAAGTCAATCAGAGAACGAATCGCCACATCCAGATCCAGTTCAGAGCCCTCTTCCTGGTAGCGGATACGCACCATTTGCTGGGGTTTTAACAATTCCAGCAGTTTTTTCAGTCGTTTGGCCAGAGCATCGTGTTTGGCCAGAATCTGGTCAATTTTTTGTGGATTGCCCTTATAATGCAGTTTTTCATACAGGCTGACCCAGTCAGGACGATAGGTCTTGGTATTATAATCCCATTCAGGGTAATGGCGCGGCGGTAGTTTGTCTGTCTCGTGTTCATCCCGCTCAAACTGTTTGTTATCATCAAAGGCTTCTTCTTCATCGCCTTCTTCAATAAATTTCCACATATGGCGGTTATCATCACGATAATCCACTTCTGTGTGTTCGAAAATAACATTAGGGAAAGAATCACTGGCCTGTTTGGTTCGGGCAATAAAGGAAATGCCCAGTTGTACCATGTCTTTAGTCGTGGTGTTGCCGGTTTCCATTGTTTCATGGAAACGACCGATAAAGTCATTAATATCGGCATTTTTATAACCGTGCCCGGGGTCCAGCAATCCTCTGGATAATATGGCCAGTCGGTAGCGTAGACAGGATGTATTTTCTGCATTACAAAAGCCTTCCGCTGGAACGGGGTGCAGAGTCTTAAATATTCGACGCAGTCCTGGGTATTGCTGCATACTCAGGTATTCAACTCGGGCATCTTCAAAAATTTCAATAGAGATACGTTGAAAGGGGCTGAAATTATCAGCAAAGATGGCTTCAGTCCAGCGACGATGGGCGGCAATATGAGCAATAGTGGCACGATAGCGATCAATGCCTCTAATGCCGTCTTTATCATCATAAACATCAGGCACACGAATACCCAGACTGTCATAATAAGGAATGGGTTTGCGCAGTTCGTCCCAGCCCATGGAATAGGGTACAAAATGATCGCTGTCTTCCCATAGACCTTTCAGATACAGGTTTAATTTGCGCTCATTGTCAGAAAATAAAGTACCATGACGCTCGCGTTGTAATACTGCGCGACTGTCTGCTGACTGCAGGCTGAAATAATCTTTCTGGCGTTCGGGGTGGTTACGGTAATTACTGGCGCCATAGTCAACCCAGTTGCGTAAACCTTCAATGGGTAACTGGTTAAGCAGATAAGGAGCCTGGTTAAGAAATTCAGGCAGTCCGTCACTGGGTATGGTATCTATATGACCATGAATAGAGCGGGTAGTGTTTTTCATCATATCAAATACTATGTCGATATAATGCTGTAATTGCTCAGTACTGCCCAGACGGCGAGCCGCTTCCGGTAAGGACTGTAAAAACGGCAGAATAGATTTACCATTGGGCGTACGGGACAGATCCCAGACACATTTTGAAATAACATTGAGCATGCTTTCATCGCAGTGCTGAACAATCTGGGGCAGTTCTTCCATATACACCAGTACTGGCTCAAAACCACGGCCAATCATACAGACCAGCGAGGCACCGGAAAGAAAATCTTTTACACCCTGTTCACTGAAAGTAAGTAATGCTTCTTCCAGACAGTCATCAAAAACATCATCAATCTGTTCAAAACTGCATTTTAACTGGACGCGATAGCTTTCCAGTTTGGTCATGGTTTCGGTATCAGTCATTACTGTACTCACTGCTTTTTAAATAATTCCGGTATCTGGAGTTATTTGGTGTTTCTTTAAAAACCGTAATAATAAATATCAGGCAAAAACACTGTCAATTGCATGATCCAGAGTATCACGGATATCAATATCATCGGTAATAGGACGAACCAGAGCCATACGACAGGCGGATTTTGCTTCGATACCCTTGTTCATCAGATTGGCGGCATAAACCAGCAGGCGGGTTGAGATGCCTTCGTCCAGGCCATGTCCTTTCAGGTTACGGGCGGCATGGGCGATTTTAACCAGTTTATTTGCGGTATCAGTATCAATACCGGCTTCTTTTTCCACAATAGCGGTTTCTACGGAAGCTGTGGGGTAATCAAATTCCAGAGCAGAAAAACGCTGTTTGGTGGACTGTTTTAAATCCTTCATCAGGCTCTGATAACCGGGATTATAGGAAATAACCAGCTGAAAATCAGGATGAGCTTCCACCATTTCCCCTTTTTTATCCAGCGGCAGATTACGACGATGGTCAGTCAGTGGGTGAATAACTACGGTGGTATCCTGACGGGCTTCAACCACTTCGTCCAGATAACAGATGGCACCGATTCGAGCGGCAGTGGTCAGAGGACCATCGACCCAGCGGGTACCATTGGCATCAAGCAGGTATCGACCCACCAGATCGGAGGCTGTCATATCTTCATTACAGGCTACCGTAATAAGCGGTTTGCCCAGTTTCCAGGCCATGTGTTCAATAAAGCGTGATTTACCACAACCAGTAGGGCCTTTGATCATGACGGGCAGGCGGGCGTCATAGGCTGCTGCGTATAATGAAACTTCGTCTTGCTGTGACTTGTAAAAGGGTTCTGTAGTTATTTTGTATTGTTCAATATCTTGATCGCTCATGGTGTTTTCCTGCTGGCCAGTTTTATTGCCGAATGGGTTTTTAAAAATCCATTTGGCAATAACACTGAATTTATAGTGTTTTTAATGTTTATAGACAACAAAGCCTCTGAAAACAGAGGCTTTGTTAGCTTTAATTAAGCAGTCATTAAGAAGAAAAAATTCTTATTTATGAACACCTAACTTATCTCTCCAGCCAGGGAAGATTGAATCGGCATCGTGTTCGAATGATTCGAAGGCACGGGCAAATTCTTTATGTTCTTTAGCGTACTCAATTGGATCAGCGCCTTCTGTCCAGCAGTTGTATGCCTGACGTAGAGAAATCGCACCTGCAGCAGGGCTGTCAATATGACCATAAGCACCACCACCGGCAGTGTTAATAACATTACCATGACCCAGGTTCTCAAAGAAGCCGGGCAGACGCAGTGCATTCATACCACCGGAAATAATTGGGGTAGTGGCTTTCATGCCATACCATTCCTGATGGTAGAAAGGACCGGTACAGCTGTCACGCTCAATCATATAGGCAATAATGGTATCGTCCTGAGAACCTTCCATTTTACCATAACCCATAGTACCTACGTGGATACCGGAAGCACCCATCAGACGAGACATCTTGGCCAGGATATAAGCGGTATAACCACGCTTGGAAGAAGGAGAGGTAATCATACCATGACCAGCACGATGATAATGCAGGAACTGGTTAGGATACTGGCGACGGGCAGTAGTAACCATACCTGGACCACCTACAAAACCATCAACCAGGAATGCCAGACGAGGTGCATCTTCACCGAAAACTTCCAGAGCGTAGTCAGCACGGGCACACATTTCATGGTAATCGTCTGCGGTAATGTTCAGGGAGAACAGTTTAGCTTCACCGGTTTCATCCTGGGCGCGTTTCATGGCGTCATGAATCAGAGGTAATACATCTTTGATAGGACAGAAAACCTGGTTACCCTGAGGTTCATCATTTTTAATGAAATCACCACCCAGCCAGAACTGATATGCCGCTTCGGCAAAAGGCTTGGGACGCAGGCCTAATTTAGGCTTAATAATAGTACCGGCAATATAACCACCATTTTCAACTGGACGACCTAATAAGCGCCACATATCGACAATGTTCATGGTTGGGCCATCAAACAGGTTTAACATCTTGGGTGGAACATAAAAATCCTGCATTTGAGAATTTTTAATATCACCCATGCCCTGGTTATTACCAATAGTTAGAGTCAGGAAAGAAACCAGCATGGCACGACCATCAATAACATTTCGGTCAAATAACTCATTCGGGTAGGCAATTTTCATAATGCCTTTAGCTTCGTCAATTTCATAAACTAAAGCATCAACACCCTTGGTGAAGTCATCAGTAGTTGATACTTCAACATTGGTACCGGTAGAAGATTCTGCTGCAAAGTGAGCCGCAGCTTCCAGATAACCATGGCCTTCAGCAGGTTCCATAGTATAAGCAACCAGTATGTGATTACCGCCAGCTAATAATTCGTCTTCATTCAGACTTAAATCGGAGTAACGATTTGTTTGGTCTAATAATGCCATTATCCGTTTCCTTTAATTGGGTTTAAAATTCTTTTTACAGGGTATTCAAAAATATCCCTGCAAACTGTGTAGAGA
>JALSUJ010000369.1 GCA_027071355.1 Gammaproteobacteria bacterium
ATATAGTAAAGTATTCTTATACGCTAAAATCCATATCACCTTCATTTTATTATTAGCAGAAATTTATGGCTCCAAAAAGTAAACGTATAGCTTCAATTGACTGGATGCGTGGTCTGGTTATGATTTTTATGGTACTGGATCATGTATCCATGGTTTACAATGCCAATCATATTGGTTCTGATTCAGCCGCAAAATATATTGTGGGCACACCTTTACCAGCATTGGAATTTTTCAGCCGCTGGATCACTCATTTATGTGCACCGGTATTTGTGTTTCTTGCCGGAACGGCTTTAGCCATTAGTGTGGAACGTAAAGTGGCAAAAGGGGTAGACAGCCGCCAGATTGATAAAGATATTTTGTTTCGGGGTGCCTTTATTGCCTTACTGGACCCGACGGTAATTTCGTTCTTTTCCGGGAAAATAACCATTCAGGTGCTGTATGCCATTGGGGTTGCCATGATGTGTATGGCTTTTTTTCGTCGCCTTTCCAGTAGCGTGCTGATAATTGCAGTAATAAGCTGGTTTGTTTTTGGTGAATTTCTGACTATTCAAAACTGGCCGCCTGCTGTTGGAAATAGCGCCTCTATTATTGAAGCACTGCTTTATTCAACTTATTCTTCACCGAATATGGTGATAATGTATCCGCTATTACCCTGGCTGGCAATGATGATTTCAGGCTGGGTGTTTGGCCGTTATCTGCTTGATTACAGGGAAGGCAAAGCCGCCATCAGTCCGGTTAAATTATTATTTACCCTGGGCATGGCTTCCTTATTAGCCTTTGTAGTGATACGTTATTTTAATGGTTATGGCAATATGCTGCTTTATCGGGGTGATAATAGCTGGCAGCAATGGCTGCATGTCAGTAAATATCCGCCCTCAGCCTCTTTTACAACTCTAGAACTGGGGCTGATGTTTGTCATTATGGGAGCTATGTTTTATCTGGAGCCCATTATTGGTGTACGCCAGAACGGCGTATTACTGGTATTTGGTCAGACTGCCATGATTTTCTATCTGGTGCATCGTATTATCTTAACTGGTTCAGGCACTTATGGTGGCCTCCGAAATATAACCGATTTAGATACATCTTATATAATTACTATTGTTTTTCTCGCTTTGCTGTATCCATTTTGTCTGTGGTACAGGGAATTCAAGGCCAGAAATATCACCCGGATCTGGTGGTTAAAATATCTGTAAGGCTATATCGCACACTAGCAGCAGCCAGTTAAAATTTATAATTCAGATAGAAACGGATATCGATAAAATCATCCGTCACATTGTCAAAATCATATCCATGGAGCTGCTGGTATTGTTGAAAATCATAGCTGGTTTTATAGTCATCATAGGCAACTCGAAACTGCAGGGCCAGACCGTCCAGAGACAGACCGGAAAGACGGGCACCTTTGTTAAAAGCATAATTAATGTCCAGTGTGGTTTCGGTTCTGTCCTGTCGGGCATCGGTCTGAGTTAATCGATCAGGCATATTGTAGTCACCATAGCGTAAACGGATATTAACACCGGGTAGTAGACTATTATGATCAAACTGGTATTGAATACCTGCGCCAATGGAACGGGTACCAGCTAATTCTGAATCCTGTACCTGAAAGGAGTTAAACATTTGCGGGGTACCCCAGCGGACGAAGATGGTGCCACCATCGTATGAGTTTTCATTGTAGGCTACTTCGTTATAAGCAATAAAATAATTCCAGTTGCGATTTTCAAGTGCCAGTTTCAGGCCATAGAACCAGGTGTCTATATTACCGGCAATCTGGCTTCCAACATCTTTTTGTACGGCATATTGTGCCGCTAATTCTAAAGAATAATTATCAATTGCCTGAAACTGATAATGACTGTATAAATAAGTGGTGTTGATAAAATCATTAATAAAATAATTCCAGCCTTCAATGGAAAAATCTTCGGTATTGAAAATCAGGCTGGCCATAGTCATTTCTTTTTTATCACCATTGTAATTATTGTTGTTGAAATTGCCGGGGTTATACGAACCCCGTATCAGAGGTTTGCTGCCATTGTTAATTCTAATACGTGCACCACGTGCCATATCGATAAAGGTCTCTGCATTACGTTCTTTCATTTTTGTAATATAGGCAAAATTAAACTGGAAATTATTTAACAGGGTATTTTCGTAAATGAGACCTTCGTGAGTTATGGGGCTCATTCTGATATCAGATAAGGATACAAACCGGTAATTCGGCATTTCCTGGCGTCCGAGTTTTAATAGCTGCCCTTTAATCTGATACTTAAAATAAAGCTCTCCAAATACAGAATAGGATTCCTGCTCACCACTTTCTTCGTACAGCCCACCCAGACCTTTCCTGTTATCAGGATTATTGCCAAAGGGCTGAGAGGTATAATAAGTAGCACCGGCAGATAAATGATAATAGGGGGCAGTTTCATAGCCCAGGTAGCCACCCAGAGCCGAATATTGCTGCTGCTTTTTTGTTTTAAAGTTGTTGGTTGAACTGTCCTGCAAAACATGCAATTTACTGTCGCGATACTGACCGCTATAACGTAACAGCCCCTTAATTTTACCCTGTGTTAAGGCATGTTGCTGGGTATTGATTGACTCTAATTCAGCTAAAGTCCGTTCATTTTGGTCTGAATTCTGTGCGAATATAAGGTGTGGAAAGAGTAGTACTAGAACAATCAATAGAGGTATAAAACAAGCTCTCATGTAAACAGTGACTCAAATGCCGATTTAAAGAGCTTAATCTTATACCTCAATACAGAGATCATGCAAGTTGAACTTTCAACCTAAATAAAACAGTTGAACCTACTGCCATAACGTCGACTACCGCTACCATAACTATTGATGTTTTACTCTGCTTCTATAACCTGGTACAGGAAAAATTGCTTAAAGTTCGGTTTTCTGTTCTTCGTGTTTTAACCAGAGGTTAAATAGATTATGGCCCAGTACCATAATAACGGCTCCAGTAAATAAACCAATTATCCCGGATAATAACATCCCTCCAATAGCACCGATAAAAATAATAGCCATTGGTGCATCGACGCCTTTGGCCAGCAAAATCGGTTTTAACACGTTATTGCTCAATCCCACGACCAGGTTCCAGATCAGAAAAATAATAGCAGGTACCGTGCCGTACTCAGAAAAAGCATATATGGAAAGAGGTATCAGAACGAGGAGTATATCAATTTGTACAATGGCCATAACCAGGCAGACAAAGGTCAGTAAACCTGCTGCCGGTATGCCCATTATAACAAAGCCTAGTCCGGCCAGTGTTGATTGTATCAGTGCAATACCTAAAATACCGGTAACGACACTTTTAACGGTATCCCTGGAAATCTTGGTGAGTTCTTCACCCCGATTATTAACCAGGCGATCAAGTATTAGTACAAAGGTTTTTCTGACCCCTTCGGCATTCACCAGGAAAATTCCGGCAATAATAATAGAAAAAATAAACATTAAAACAGTCAGACTAAAACCTCCTGTTACAGAGAGCAGCCATTTAACCATGGTTTTAATTTGATCAGTATACAAACCAAAAGCAGCTTTGGGATCCTGGGCGGCATGTACCCAGAAGCTATAAAGTTTGTCGCCAATTAAAGGCAGGTTGGCTATGTCTTTGGAAGGCGGTTGTATAACAATGCTGTCATTTTTTAAATGTGAAGAAAGTGTTTGTACATTATCAATAATGGCACTGGAAAGTATATAAGTAGGGGCAATTAATACCACCAGTAGAATAAGGGTGAGCAGGGTGGCCGACCATGCCTTGCTTAGACCAGTTTTTTTCATCAAGCTAAGATGTACTGGATAAATACCAATGGCAATAATACCTGCCCATATAATGGGGTTTAAAAATGGTTTGGCAATATAAAAGCACCAGAGTACCAGTAGCGCAATAATACCGATTTGAATGGCAGTTTCAATTGGATTGACAGGTTTTTTGGGCATTGTAAAACTTCCTTTTTTAATTAAGACATCAATTATAGTTCAAAAGGGTATTCTTTGGTTAGAATGTTTTTTCCAGTAATGAGAATAATTGAATCTACTGCACCATAATAAGCCAGGCTGAGGAGGGCTTTATTCTGACTTATGCGCTTGAAATCAAGCATTTCTGAAATTAATTTCTGCTTTTTATTGTATAATTTAAGCTGTGCCAGTGATTCGATCTGGCCGGAAATTTCAAATTCAATGGTTTGGGGTGTCTGCCTGATAATAGATATAGAAATTTTATCACGCTCAATATACTGACCCGGCGCTTCAAAATTCATTTTATAGGATTCAAAATTACGTGGCAGAGATAAAGTAATTTGGCCGGTTAGAGTTTTTTCGTTAATATCCAGACCTGTTTGCGCCTGAATAGCGGTATTTGAATCCAGATAAGCCTGCTGGTCCTGTGCCGAATTTTTTTCAGTAAAATGGATGAAATTATTGTAAATAGTCTTACCTTCACGATTTATTTCCAGCTGGGCGGCACTAAAATTGTATTTAATCAGTTCAGTTGGTGCAATTTTTATATTTAGCAGTGCATCATTTAACTGTTTATCCGGGACGGAGTTTGCTGTATCCAGTTTATCCTGTTGTGCATTCTGAATAAAAAGACTGACATAAAAAGGGTTTACGTTTCTGCTGGCAATTTTTTGACCCAGCCACTGAGGATTATCATTAATGATCGTATCACTTAATAACACAATATCCAGTAAATCACTGGCGGCCGCAACAGGAGCATTATCCTGTAATGGCGCTGCTAATTTCTGGCTGGCTGATATATGCGGTTTAAATTTAAAGGAATAGACCCGAGTCTGAACTTTTTTTGCATAAAATATTCTTATACTGTTGACAGGTTCAGCAAAGCTTTGCTGAATCGATTTGATAGAACCATTAAATCGATTCTGGTATTGAATATTAACTGTATCAATAATATCACCACGTTCATTATAGGCTCTTAGTGCTATAAATTGAGAAAGATTTCCCAGCAGCTGATAAGTTATTATATTATTTTCAGGCAGCTTAAATATCAGCGATAAATCTTCAATTTTTATTATAGTCTTCTGCTGCCCTGGCTTTAATTTGCGGACGTATATTTTATCAGGGTAGTCCAGACTGATCTGACCCTTAATCTGTTTCACACTGGATAGTTTCGTATTGTCTATAAGGTGTAAATTTATATTATTGGAAATGGTTTTAAAACTAATAAAATCATTGTCTATAAAAGCCTCTTGCTCACCATCAATATTTTTAAACAGACTGGTGTCTGATAAACTGCAGTTATGTTTCAGTACATCTTTATCATTATTGTCTATTACGGCCACTGTCTGTAAACGTGCCATTGGGGAGTATTCCATAAAAGGCTGAATATTCTGTCCTGTAGAGATGAGTTCTATCACTGGATGATTGTCGTGGAACTGATAGCTGGCGGTAGTAATGGCGAAAGGACCTGAACGCCATTGAGGTTTTAATTCCAGATCCAGTTGTTCTTTAAATTTGCTTAATTGTGGGTTAATAGTATTTAACCTGATATCGCTAATCTGTTGTGGAACAAATGTCTGACTGGGAGCTAATATCAGAGGCGGCATTTGCAAAGCGATAAATGTTAAGGATAAATCAAATAGATTCTGAATTTTATTAACAGAGCTAAAGCTAATACCCAGTTTTTGTTCCAGTTGTTGTGCTGTTTCCATGTTTTCAGGTCTAAATACAAACTGCTGTTCAGATGAACTAATTTGAAACGCCGGGTAAGGTTTTAAGTGGCTGTATAAATAAAAGCTGGCCGGTGCAATGAGGGGCGTTGAAAAAAACAGGGCAGAGGAATTTTTCAGCGTATCAGCTAATGCTGCAAATAATTCAGTATGGCTGCTGTTGTTTAGATTGCTTAACAAATACTGCTGACCATCTTCTAATAATGTTAATTGCTTGTTAATCACACAACTGTTTTCTGGTTTATGGCTCAATAGTTCATTAATCTGCTGTTCTTTAGACGCCGGCATTTCATTTTTTGCCAGTGTTAAATACAGCCCGCTACCATGAGATGTTTTAAACAGATACAGGGGAGTATCAGAGCTAACTATCGCAGCTTGTTCTAAAAGTAAATTAATTGCCTTTATTTCATTGTCATTAAAATTAAATAAGGTCATAAACCGCTTAAGTCTGATTATTTCACTGTTCCGGGTAATTTTAATTAACTGCTGTACCTCTGATTTTTCAAATAAAAGTACGGGTGGATGTTCTGATATTGACTTCTGAATGATACTGGACGAAGTGGATTTAGTAACTGGAGTATTTCCCCCGGACTTCGACAGTTTTGTTAAATGGCTGATAGTGCTTACAGGTTTTGTGTCTTCGTTGGGAAAAAAAACCGAATACAGGCCGTAAGCAATTGCCGCTATAATAACACTGATAAATAGTAATATTTTAGGGCTATATCTGGAGGTGCTTTCAGATTTTACAGCGTCCGCTATTTCCGGGATATCAAAATCATTATCTTCTGAATTATCATCAGCAGTAAGTTCTTCAATATAAGTTTCAATGCCGGCCTGAGCAAAGGTTTTTTGTAAACGTGAAGCATACTCCTGGGAGTCGGCATGACGAATAACAACCGTTTTGCCGGAAAAGAATTTACGGGTAATGGTGGCTTTGGGAATTCGGGTGATATTAAAAACATTGTCAATCACCTCATCTTTATTGAAACCGGCTAGTATAACTCCCCGGAACAAGACTTTGTAAATCCTGGTATTTTCCTGCTTATTTTGCATTTCTGTTTATATCTAAATTCTTATTAATATTTATAATTGCTGCTAAATAATAGCTGAACGCTCGATAATCTCTAATAGATATTAGTAGATTCTGGAAATACAATATTAAGAATTTCCAGAGCATCTACTTCAATTTCAAATAAAATATCATCAATAAAATTACGGTCAATGGCAAGTAGTTTATTAATTTTCGGTGCCACATGTTCAATATATTTGTCCATATCTTTGTTCATTACGTCATCATCTGCTTTGCTTAAATCAGGTGTCATATTGGCATCCTCATGTTCAAGTAAATGAGTATAAATGGTTGCCACATGAAGTATATAAATATCCAGAATGGTTTTTGGGTCCAGATCATCGGGTAAATCCAGAGGACTATGTAAATAGGCCAGAGCCTGAGTGATTTCGTCCGGGACATGCCATCGGTGCAGCAGTTCGGCACTGACCTGATTGTAATTAAATCCCAGGTGTTCCACTTCAATGCTAAATTCATCCATTAGCGGATAACTTAAAGTTTCATTGAGTACTTTTAAAACATCATCACGTCGAGTTGAACAACTGACCAGTTGACCAATTCTACTCATAATACCGCTGATAAACAGACGATCCACTTCCGGATGTTTGAGCCTTTGGGCCATTCTTTTACTCATTAAGGCAATATAAACCGAACGAGTCCAGAAATCCTCCATCTTCAATATGGCATAAGACTGACCCTGACAGAAATTATGTGTAATAGTATCCATCAGAATCAGGTTTTTAACTTCCTTAATACCAATTAATGTCAGTGCCCTTTGTAAGGTGTTGATTTCAGAACGAAATCCAAAAAGAGGTGAATTGGCCAGCTTTAATACTTTGGCACTTAATGCGGCATCGGTATTAATTAGAGAAGCTATATCATCAATTGAAGTAGTATCCGAATGGATCTTTTCTTCCAGTTGTTGATACAGTTCCGGTAAGGTATATAATTTGCCTTCCTCAAGGATAAACTGATTAATAACAAGTTCAACTTCGTTCATTATGGCATTCCAGTCATTAAATTGTTCACTAAAGAATAGCAGTTATAAATTAAATATCTGTGTATTAAAGCATAAGTTAAAAAAATACCTGATAATTTATACTCTCGAAAAGTAGAGTAAATTTTTAACAATTGACGACATACGGACTTCAATTTGTAATACAGATTTTAGGTTTTAAAATAATAGTAACTCAGAGTTGCAAAAAATAATTGATAATTATTTTAACTATAAGTTATATCCAGTT
>JALSUJ010000370.1 GCA_027071355.1 Gammaproteobacteria bacterium
GTTTGAATACTTTGTTGAAGGCACTGAACCCACCCGTTCAGCCGGTGGTTCCGGCAGCGACAGTTCATCCAGCAGCAGTAATGAAGCCACTGATGAAGAACTCTTCTAAACACTCGTATTCCAGGCACTCAAAAGCCGGCTCGGAAAAACACAAACAGCTACAGCGCCTGCGGGATCAGATTGCAGTCAATGCTGCCCGTCTGATGAGTGAAGAAGGCAGCGATAATTTTAACTATGCACGCAAAAAAGCCGCTCAGCACCTGGGCATACAAAATGAACATGCGATGCCGAATAATGAAGAAATTCTGACTCAATTAAAAATATATCAGTCACTTTATAGCTCTGCCGATCAGGAAAAATGGCTTTATAAACTTCGGGAAGTGGCACTTAAAGCTATGCGGCTGTTCAAGGCGTACCGACCTCGACTGACTGGCTCAGTATTACTGGGTTATGCAGGAGAACACAGCAGTATTGACATACAGCTTATGGCGGATACTCCCGAAGAAATTGCCAGCCTGTTAATGGATCATAATATCCCTTACCAGCCAGGTGAATGGAAGCTGTATTTCAGTAAACGCAATCCGAAAATGGTTCCTTATTATCAGTTTTATGCCGGCGAACACCAGATAAATTTAATCACCTTATCTGAAAAACAGCGAAAAAACAGACCCGTCAGTCCCTTAAACGGTCAGAGTATGCCGCGTGCCTCTATTGAGCAGCTTGAAGCATTACTGAATACTCCTGAAGATAATCCTGCTGAACAGGCAGGCCGTTAACGCTCCCGCTGCTCAAAAGGCTGGTATTTAATCCGTGCCACACCGGTATCTACCGCCGCTTTGGCAACCGCAGGTGCCACGGTAGACATCAGACGGGGATCAAAGGGCTTGGGTATAATATAATCAGATCCAAATTCCAGCCTGTCCAACCCGTAAGCAGCTCTGACTTCCGACGGCACCGGCAAACGAGCCAGTTGTGCCAGAGCATGTACCGCCGCGATTTCCATTTCAGTATTAATGGTTTTAGCTCGAACATCCAATGCGCCGCGAAATATAAATGGAAAACCCAGTACATTATTAATCTGATTAGGATAATCGGAACGCCCTGTCGCCATAATCAGATCATCACGGGTTGCCTGTGCTATTTCAGGAGCAATTTCCGGATCTGGATTGGACAACACAAAAATAACCGGTTTATCTGCCATAGAAGCCACCATATCAGCAGAAACAATATCTGGCCCGGATACTCCGACCAGTACATCGGCTCCACGCATGGCATCGGCCATAGTCCTGTCATCAGTATCGGTAGCAAATTCCTGTTTATAGATATTCAAATCCGTACGAGCACTATGGACCACACCTTTTCTATCCACCAGGTTAATTTGCTGCCTGCTGATCCCCAGTGTTACCAATAAACGCATCGAAGCAATACCCGCTGAGCCGGCACCAATACAGACAATTTTTATATCTTCCAGTTTTTTATTCTGAATTTCCAGAGCATTCAGTAAACCCGCAGCAATAATAATAGCGGTCCCGTGCTGATCATCATGAAAAACCGGAATATCCAGACGCTGCTTTAAAATCCGTTCAATTTCAAAGCAATGGGGTGCCGCAATATCTTCCAGATTAATGCCGCCAAAGGTAGGCGCAATATTGGTAACGGTATCAATAAAGGCTTCCTGTGAATCGGCAGTGACTTCAATATCAAATACATCAATACCAGCAAACTGCTTGAATAGTACCGCTTTACCTTCCATAACCGGCTTGCCAGCCAGCGCCCCTACATTGCCAAGACCTAATACCGCCGTACCATCAGTAATGACAGCCACTAGATTGGCCTTACTGGTATACTGATAGGCCAGCTCCGGATCACGCGCTATTTCCCGCACCGGCTCGGCAACACCCGGAGTATAAGCCAGAGACAGTTCGTCCTGCCTTGAACAGGGTTTGGTTGGCGTAACACTGATTTTTCCCGGCCAGGGTTTGGAATGATAATCCAGTGCGTCCTGGTGTAATGCGTCTTTTTTAGACATAAGCAACCTTATTTTAAAACCAGAAGATTTTGCGCAGTTCGAATACGCAGACTCTGTTTACCCTTATAGCGAGTTAACCAGCCTCTTACCTTTACTTTTTTCCCCACCAGAGATTTTAAATGAGTAAAATAACGGCGATCTTTTTTGGCTATTTTAATGGCAAGCCTGGAACTCAGCTTTAAATAAATATTTTTATTCGTCTCATTATAGGCCAGAATTTTTCCGCTTATAAAACGATAGCCCTGAGCTTTTGCAGATAATTTTCCTGCCTGAT
>JALSUJ010000371.1 GCA_027071355.1 Gammaproteobacteria bacterium
GTACACAAGGGAATAGAAAAAATTGCTGAAGGTCGTGATGCAGCAGGGCTGGCCAGACTGGCCGGAAGAATTTCCGGCGATACGACAGTAGCTCATAGCTGGGCCGCCTGTATGGCTATGGAAAATGCCGCAGACATTCATTTACCTGAGCGAGCTCTGATGTTAAGAGCCTTACTGGCTGAACGTGAACGTATTGCCAACCATCTGGGAGATATCGGTGCCATCTGTAATGATGTTGGCTTTGCCTTTATTCAAATGCAGTTCAGTCGTTTACGTGAATACTGGCAACGGACTCAGCTTGAAATTTTTAAGCATCGACTGCTTATGGATGTCATTGTACCCGGTGGTGTTCGTTATGATATTGATGCTACCCAGATCAAAGACTTACAAATGCAGCACGACTGGTTACGACAGGAAGTCAGCGAATTAATGGCTATTATTAATGACAATCCATCACTTGAAGACCGACTCTTAACTACCGGTTATCTGTCTCCAGAAATGGCAAAAAAATTAGGTGTAGTCGGTTATGTGGGCAAAGCCAGTGGCATAGATTTTGATTTGCGGCGGGATCATAGATACCCTCCCTATAATCAGTTAAAAGTTGAATCGCCCTGTTATCAACAAGGTGATGTAGCAACTCGAGTGCAGGTACGGGCGGATGAAATTATTCATTCTCTAAATATCATGCAGGAAATTTTGCAAACCATGCCCACTGGTAAAATACAGGCTGACTGGTCTGCTCCCGGCAAAACAACAGAAGGACTGGGCTTAATTGAAGGCTGGCGTGGTGAGATAATTACTTATGTTCAGCTGGATGAGAAAGGGCTGGTATCACGCTTTTTTGCTCGTGATCCAAGCTGGCTAAACTGGCCGGCACTGGAGCAATTAATCCATAATAATATCGTGCCTGATTTTCCAGTCTGTAATAAATCCGTTAATGGTTCCTATTCCGGTCAAGATCTGTAGAAAAAAATGTTAAAAATACTCAATAAAATTCGCAAAATTGGTGTTATCACTGAACCTACTCCAAGCTTAGCCACTGACCATGAGCTGGATGAACTTGGTTTTAAGGTAAAAAAACAAATCGATCGTCATTTTGCCGGCAGTTTTGCCATACGTGCAGTTGATTCTGGCTCCTGTAATGCCTGTGAACTGGAAATTCATGCTTTAAATAATCCTCTTTATGATATCGAACGTTTTGGCGTACATTTTGTTGCCTCCCCTCGACATGCCGATGCACTATTGGTCACTGGTGGGGTATCCAAACATATGGCAACCGCTTTAATGCGTACCTGGGAAGCAACTCCCGCACCTAAATGGTTAATTGCCATGGGTGATTGTGCCATTGATGGTGGTGAGTTTGGCAGCTCCTACGCCAACATGGGCGGCGTTAGTAAAATATTACAGCCTGATATCAGCATTAGTGGTTGTCCTCCCACCCCTGAGCTTGTTTTAAAAGCCATTTATCAATTATTACAGAGTAGTAATTGAGCTAACTAATAAATTTAAATTCTTAGTAACTATATTTTATCAATCTTTATTAATTTCAGGTATTTCTAAATGGATACAAATCAATTAAAAGAATCCGAAGCTAACTGGACACGTTTTTTCCCTTTCCTGGTCTGGCTGCCAACAATCACCCGTAATACATTAAAAGCTGATTTTCTGGCAGGACTAACCGTGGCTCTGGTAGCTATTCCCCAATCCTTAGCTTATGCTCAATTAGCAGGTGTGCCAGCTTATTATGGTTTATATGCTGCATTATTACCCGTCATTATAGGTGCCTTGATGGGCTCCTCACCTGTTTTATCAACCGGTCCGGTTGCAATGACATCATTATTAACAGCAGCCAGTGTTATGACTATAGCTACCTATGGTACCGATCAGTTTTATACCTATGTCATTTTGATGGCCTTATTGTCCGGTTTAATTCAAATTGCTTTGGGCGTTGGGCGTATGGGAGTTTTAATTAACTTTCTATCCTATCCCGTGCTGCGGGGATTTATCAATGCAGCAGCTATTATTATTGGCCTGTCTCAGCTGCCTGCAATGTTGGGATTAAAATTAAAAAACAGTACCCACTTTCTTAGTGATGTATTGCACGTTGTTGAGCATGCAGCATTTATGCATACCCCGTCATTTTATTTTGGAGTCGGCTCATTAATATTGCTGGCTTTAATGAAAAAATATACCCCTAAAATACCTAATGTACTAGTGGTTGTCACTATAACCATTATTATTAGCCATTTTATAGGCTTTGAAGCCAGTGGCGGTGTGGTTGTGGGTAAAATTCCAGAAG
>JALSUJ010000372.1 GCA_027071355.1 Gammaproteobacteria bacterium
TGTATATGGCTATGTATTGTCGGCCTTCGCCGTTTTTTTCCGGGATAGGAAATATGCTTAAATCCACCCAGAAAAAGTCTCCCTGCTTGTTGCGGTTTCTGATTTCGCCTTTCCAGGTATGGCCTTCCCGAAGGGTTTTCCACATGAATTCATAGAGCTCCCTGTTCTGGCCACCTGAATTTAAGATGGAAACTTTCTGGCCGAGTAATTCATCCCGGCTATAACCGGAAAGCCGGCAGAAATCATGGCTGGCAAAATTAATAATACCCTGATTATCTGTTATAAGCAGGGTACTATTATTAAGAATAGTGTCGAGCTTGAGCTGTTCCATCGGCTGGTTATTTTTCTGTGTTTTCCTGTAACAGTTCGTCAGCGCTGTTGCGTAATTCGGCCAGGGTAAAAGGTTTTTTTAATGTGATTCTGGCGCCGATTAATTTAGCGATCGGTAGGTAATCAAAACGGCCAGACAGGCCGCCACCGCCAGAAATTGCCATGATTCTCATGTCTGGATAGGATTTCCTGAACTCCATAATCATATCAATGCCATTTTTTCCCGGCATAACCAGATCGGCAATGAGTAGCTTGATTTTATGATCCTTTATGATTTCTTCTGCATCAGAAACGGACTCCGCAGTAAAGACTTCATACTTATGCTCCAGTGCATCGGAAACCACTGAAAGGATGGCGGTATCATCGTCTACAACCAGTATTTTATCCGTCATTACATTATTTCCTTATGGTGCCTGTGCCTTCTTAAAATAATTCCACGTCGCCGCCATCATCCATGGCGTTTTGCTGCACGGGCTTATGCTGCGTGTTTTCACGGCGTGTATTTTCCAGATTCTGTTTCAGGCGCTCATTAAGTTCTTCGTATGGTAGTGAGTCGCTACAGGTGGAAGCGATAATTTCATTGATTTCAGTGAAATTATCGAACAATGTATCGACTACCTGTACCCGCTTTTCAATATGGCTGCTGAGCTGGTTGATCATGTCTTCAAACTGTAATGACTGCACCGCCATGCCCACATGTTTGTTAAGCAGGTCGGAAATTTTCGATATTTCGGCAAGTTTAAGGGAGGTCTCATTATTCTTGCTCTCTATCTCACGCATCATTTCATCAAGGTTGTTCTTTGACGACATGGTCATATTCATATCTTTGGATGCCATGGTACCAACCAGGTCACCGGCTTCTTCGATGGTGGTACCTGTTCGGCTGAACTGGTTGCGAATCTGATCGCTAAAATTTTGGCTGCGCTGGGATAATGAACGTACTTCATCGGCTACAACGGCAAAGCCTCGTCCCTGATCTCCGGCACGAGCTGCTTCAATGGCTGCATTTAAGGCTAGCAGGTTGGTCTGAGCACTGATGGAATCCATTTCATCCAGTAGTTTGAGTACATTATTGTAATCTTCTTTTACCACATTCAGAGTGTTGACCAGATCCATACTTTGCTGGCTAATGTTTGAGATATATTCTACAAAGCCATGGAGTTTATCAGCCGCTTCATGGGCAATGTCTCGTATGCAGGTGTTACCTTCAGAGTCATTTGAAGTATCATCAACCAGCTCGAATACCATATTCCTCTGCTGGCTGGACTCATGTTCCAGGCCATTAAAGCTGCTAACCAGCCCCTTGATGGCGCAATCCAGCAGGCTGCGTATTTGCTCCAGCTCATCCTTAATATCAATAATTTCCTGCTTCATTATGGTGTTGATTTCAGTAAGTTGCTGTTTAAATTCCCGTTCCCCATCGCTAATAATTCGTTCGGCAGGTTCTGCTGCGTTTTTGTTCGGCAGGTCAGGAATCAGGGAGAGAATCAGTAGCAGGAAGAGGGATATATAAACCAGTAATGGGGATGGGTACAGGTAATAAGCTGCACATAGGGCCACAAAGATAATGATTTTTATCAGGTTAAACGTGTTTTTCAAGCTAAAAGCTTCCATAAAATGCGTCATTCCGTGTGCGTGGTAAATATTTGATTTTTTTTGGTTTTGCCCAGGTGTTTTTATTATGAATAAACCCTGATAGGGATTATAGGACAGCTTTATGAGATTGCTGCCGTATGCCGAAATTAATCATAAAAAATTACCGTAAAATCCTGGGGGGGGGTAAAAGGGAATATGCTCGTCTCTCGTCGCTTTCAGAAAGCTGAAATCCGGCCTTTTGATTCAAGGACTTTTAAATGAAAAATTGGTAAGAGTTAAAAATATAGTCTATACCCTGTTTACAACAAAACAGCTAAAGCCAGAGATTTCAAGGGGATATTAATATGGCAAATATTTTGGCAGTCGATGACT
>JALSUJ010000373.1 GCA_027071355.1 Gammaproteobacteria bacterium
CCGGCATTGCCGGCTGCCCGCTGTTCATCCGCCTGCTGTGCCTGCTGCAGAGCAATCTCTGGTGTCACGGTAATAAAACTGTTTAACTGTTCATCCAGAGAATTAATGCGATCCAGATAACTCTGTGTCAGTTCAACACTGGAAAAATCTCCCGCTTTGAGGCCGGCAATCAATTCTGCAATGGTTTTGTTGTGCATTTTATTTTCCAAAAAATTTGTATCTTTATTTGCTGCTATATTTAAATAACTATGATTTTAGTCATCAATTGCTGTATTTATTCAACCACTCTGGGTACCAGGAACAGACCGGCTTCTACTTCAGGTGCATGAGCCATCAGATTTTCCCGATCATTTTTCTCAGTCACTTCATCCACTCGCAAACGCTGGACACCATCCATTGGATGAGCCATGGGTCTGACCGCCTCGGTATCAACAGAATCCAGTTGCTCAACCATATCCAGTATATTAGTCAGATTAGTGGCATATTCCGGAATATCCTGTTCATCAATACCCAGTCTTGCTAAAAATGCAATTTTTTCAACATCACTTTTATCCAGTGTGGACATTCAGTTGCTCCTGTTGCTTCTATTAGAGCAGGGGCTTAAGCACCCTGGCAGATAACAATAAAGTGCATAAGTTACCATAATTATGAAAAATTCTCAGTCATTCACAAATGAAAGTTGGACATTTTTTAACATTATTTCTAAAATGTTGGGATCTATGCTCAAAACCTCACTGACATCGGGTAGCTTCGGCACTGAGCATGGAGATATAAATTAATTTCGGCTTTACCTAAATTAAGCCAGAACCATTAGCCGATGGGTAATTGTGCAACTATTGGATTCTATCATTGTCTTTTCCATAGCGTTCAGATTATCTATTATTAGAAGTTACTATAAAATTATAAGGGAACCCTGCCCACTATGTTTGGATTCGGTCGTTTACGTGGTGTTTTTTCCAATGATCTGTCAATTGATCTGGGAACAGCCAATACACTGATTTATATTCCTAGACAAGGAATTGTCCTTAATGAACCCTCAGTCGTTGCCATACGCCAGGAATACAGCACCAACGAAAAAATGGTGGCGGCGGTAGGTGAAGAAGCTAAATTAATGCTGGGTAGAACACCTGGTAATATGGAGGCTATTCGCCCACTGAAAGACGGGGTTATTGCCAACTTTACCGTGACCGAAAAAATGCTCCAGCATTTTATCCATAAGGTGCATGAAAATCGCTTTTTAAAACCCAGCCCCCGGGTTCTGGTCTGTGTCCCCTGTGGTTCTACTCAGGTAGAACGTCGTGCGATTAAAGAATCGGCTCTGGGTGCCGGTGCTCGTGAAGTCTATCTGATTGAAGAGCCTATGGCGGCAGCCATTGGTGCCGGCATGCCGGTTAGTGAAGCCACCGGTTCCATGGTCGTTGATATTGGCGGCGGCACCACTGAAGTGGGCATTCTGTCATTGAGTGGTATTGTTTATTCAGAGTCTATCCGGATTGGCGGAGATCGTTTTGATGAAGCGATTATCAACTATGTACGCCGAAATTACGGCAGTCTGATTGGTGAAGCCACCGCTGAACGCATTAAACAGGAAATCGGCTCCGCATACCCCGGCAATGAATTACTGGAAATAGAAGTACGCGGCCGCAATCTGGCTGAAGGCGTGCCCAGAAGTTTTGCTCTTAACAGCAATGAAATTCTGGAAGCCATTCAGGAACCGCTGTCCGGTATTGTCGGTGCAGTAAAAATTGCACTGGAACAAACACCGCCAGAACTGGGTGCGGATATTGCTGAAAAAGGTATGGTACTGACTGGCGGCGGCGCATTACTGCGTGATCTGGATCGGTTATTATCAGAAGAAACCGGCCTGCCGGTTATGATTGCAGAAGATCCTCTGACCTGCGTAGCCCGCGGTGGCGGCCGGGCACTGGAAATGATGGACGAAGTCGGCACTGATTTATTCAGCCTTGAATAAATTACTTCTGCCTGACATGTTTAATCAGATATTTAGCTGGAGCGGTAACCATAAAACAGTTATTTGATGAAGACTCCTCCTATCTGGCCCGTCTGATCTTTGTGATGATCTTCTCCATTATCTTAATGACAGCGGATCATCGCACCACTATGCTCAATGGTGTCAGAAGCGTATTCAGTATTGCTCTTTATCCCCTGCGGACCATTGCCAGCACACCGACTGATTTGGGTTTATGGCTTGATGAGCAATTTAATTCTCATCAGTCACTGATTGAAGAAAATAAACAGTTTCGATCTGAAAACCTGTTATTAAAGGCACAGATACAGAAATTTGCTTCCTTACAGGCCGAAAATATCCGTTTACGTTCGCTGCTTAAATCATCCCGTAAACTCAGTGATCAAATGCTTATTGCGGAAACCATTGCCGTAGATCTGGATCCCTATAAACGTCAGATAGTGATTAATAAGGGACTTCCCAGTGGTATTTATGCCGGGCAGCCCATTCTGGATGCTTATGGTATTATGGGACAGGTCATTAATCCTGGAATAGCTTCCAGTACCGCAATTCTTATTACCGACCCATCTCACGCCATCCCGGTACAGATCAATCGCAATGGTCTGAGGACAGTTTTATACGGCACGGGTGCTGCCAATTATCTGGAAATTCTCAATCTGCCCAATAATGCCGATATTGAAATAGGTGATTTACTGATTACTTCCGGGCTGGGGGGACGCTTTCCGGAAGGTTATCCGGTAGGCACAGTGGTGAATATTAAACGGGATCCCGGTCAGCCTTTTGCCCGAATTATTGCCGAAGCCTCTGCTCATCTCGAACAAAGTCGCGAAGTACTACTGGTGATGGCACAGGAAAACAAACCGCAATTACTATCTGATACCATGAAGTCTGAACAACAAAACAGGCAAACAGATAAGGCTGCCAACACAGAGGCAGGGCATGAGTAATCGACCAGCCAGCCATGGCGGCATTATTATCTGGGTGAGTTTTGGGGCGGCCTTTATTCTGGATATGCTGCCCCTGCCTGAGACGATGGAGATGTATCGGCCGGAATGGATCACCCTGATCCTGATATACTGGTGTCTGGCTCTACCGCACCGGGTCGGTGTTTTTACCGGCTGGATAGTCGGTTTTTTACTGGATATCCATATGGGCAGTGTTCTAGGTCAACACGCCTTAACCCTGGCGATTATTGCTTTTATGTCCTATAAACTACATATCCGTATCCGTCTTTATCCCTTATTACAACAATCTCTAATTATTTTATTACTGGTGGCTCTGTCACAAATGCTGGTCTTATGGATCAACGGCATTACCAGCAGTGTGCCAGGCAACTGGGCTTACTGGCTGCCCTCATTAACCAGTATGCTGGTATGGCCCTGGGTCTTTTTCCTGATGCGGGCTATCCGCCGACTGTATGGTGTAAACTGAAAACGTGAAAACCTATGGCGGCTAAACAACTTTTAAAAGACCATTTTATTGAACTGCGGATCTTTCAGCACCGCAGTATTGTGGCCATTTTATTTACTATGTTCCTGTTCGGGATCCTGATCAGCCGTCTGTTTTATCTGCAGATCAGCAATCATGATCATTTTACTACCTTATCTCAGAATAACAGAGTATCAGTCCAGGCCATTCCACCCACACGCGGTCTGATTTATGATAAAAACGGCATTATTCTGGCTGAAAATTTACCCTCCTATACCCTGCAGATTATTCCCGAGCAAACTAAAGATATTGATAATCTTCTGGAACAACTGGCTACACTGATCGATATTCGTGATGTTGATATTAAGAAGTTTAAAAAAGAGGTTCACCGGAAACGCCGTTTTGAAGGTATCCCTCTGCGCTTTCATCTAAGCGATGAAGAAGTGGCCATTATTTCTGTAAATTTACATCGTTTGCCCGGGGTAGAAATTCAGGCTCAGTTAACACGCTTTTACCCCTATGGCAAGGAAACCTCTCATGTGGTCGGCTATGTAGGACGAATTAATGAACAAGAACTGAAAACCCTGCCTGTGACTAATTACAGCGGTACCAATCATACTGGAAAACTGGGCATAGAAAAATCCTATGAAGCTTTATTACATGGCCAGGTGGGGTATCAGAAAGTAGAAACTAATGTCCGTGGCCGGGTGCTGCGGGTACTGGAACGCAGCAATCCAACCCCTGGAGATGATTTATACCTTAATCTGGATATTAATCTGCAGAAAGTAGCTGCTGAGGCGTTTAAGGGTAAACGCGGCGCTCTGGTGGCTATTGATCCCCAGAACGGTCACGTTCTGGCAATGCTTAGTATGCCTGATTATGATGCCAATCTTTTTGTTAATGGTATTGACTCCAAAACCTATAAAGCACTGAATAGCTCCTGGGAACGCCCATTGTTCAATCGCACCCTGTTAGGCAATTACCCGCCAGGATCAACCACCAAACCTTTTTTTGCACTGGCCGGCCTGGAACTCAATGTCATTAGCCCGGATCATGAAATTTTCTGTCCCGGCTATTACCAGCTCAAGGGCAAGGCACATAAATACCGCGACTGGAAAAAATGGGGCCATGGCAAAACCAATATTACCAAATCTATTGTAGAATCCTGTGATGTCTTTTATTATGATCTGGCATTCCAGCTTGGTATAGACAAAATGCATCAGTTTATGAGCAGCTTTGGTTTTGGACAACGCTCCGGGATTGATATTCTGGGTGAACGCAAAGGACTTATGCCTTCCAGAGCATGGAAAAAGCGGGTTCATGGCCAGGTCTGGTTTCCTGGAGAAACCGTCATTACCGGTATCGGCCAGGGTTATCTCCTGGTGACCCCCTTACAACTGGCACTGGCAACCGCCACTCTGGCCAATGGCGGCAAATATTATCAGCCGCAATTGGTACACTCTATTAAACGCAAATCCGATCCTATACCCAGGCTGGTTTCACCTCAATTAGTACGTCAAATTCCGGTCAAAAAAAAATCTAACTGGGCAATAATATATCATGCCATGACCGAAGTGATTCACGGTCGCAGAGGGACTGCCCGACGTTTAAACAAACCGGGTATGCGTTATAAAATTGCCGGTAAAACTGGCACTGCACAGGTCTTTTCTGTTGCCCAGGACTCAAGTTATAAAGAAGAAGGACTAGAAGAGAGACTTAAGGATCATGCCGTTTTTATGGCCTTTGCACCGGTTAAAAATCCTAAAATTGCTATTGCAGTAGTGGTTGAAAACGGCGGTCATGGTGGTTCGGTAGCAGCTCCTATTGCAGGTAAGGTCATTGAAGCCTATCTGAACCAGTTCAGTGATGAGGAACTTAAGGCACCACCTAAAGCTACTCCAAAACCAGCAACATCCCGGAAAAAAACGCTCCGTACCAAAGTTAAACTGACAGTAAAACCTGAGCCTGACACTACCGCAGCACTGATGATAAAGGAAAACACACATGGCTAGTCGTGCATCACAGCAGGGTCTATTTTTTCGGATGCATATTGACCTGACATTATTACTGGGCTTAATTGCTCTAATCGCTCTGGGGCAGGTAATCCTCTATAGTGCCGGTGGAGAAAGCATGGCACTAATGCAGCGTCAGTGGATAAGGCTGGGTATGGCTTTTGTGGTCATGCTGGTGATTGCCCAGATATCACCGGATACCATGCGCCGCTGGTCTCCGGTATTATTTCTGTTTGGCACTATTATGCTGGTAGCCGTCTTACTGGTCGGCACCAAAGCTCTGGGGGCACGACGCTGGCTGGATCTGGGTTTATTCAGATTTCAGCCTTCTGAAATGATGAAACTGGCGGTTCCCATGATGATCGCCTGGTTCCTGGCTGCCGGTCACATACCACCGGGTAATAAACGTATTTTTATGGCTCTGGGTATTCTGTTACTCCCAGTTCTGCTAATTGCCAGACAACCTGATTTAGGCACCTCTCTACTGGTCAGCAGTGCCGGGATCTTTGTCATTTTTATGTCTGGAATATCCTGGCGTTTAATTGCCGGTTTTGTTATGGCCGGTATTACCTTTACCGTCCCCTTGTGGCTGTTTCTAATGCGTGATTACCAGCGCCAGAGAGTGTTAACCATGTTTAATCCTGAATCCGATCCGCTGGGCAGCGGCTACCATATTATCCAGTCAAAAATCGCCATTGGTTCCGGCGGCATTTTTGGCAAAGGCTGGCTCAATGGCACCCAGTCTCATCTGGAATTTTTGCCCGAACGCCACACTGACTTTATTTTCTCAGTATTTGCAGAGGAATTTGGTTTTAGCGGAAGCCTGATTTTGCTAGCACTGTATTTATTTATTATCTATCGAGGCATTTATATTACTACCCAGGCTCATGGCACCTATGCACGTCTGCTCGGTTCCAGTGTGATACTAACCTTTCTGATTTATATTTTTGTTAATATTGGAATGGTGAGCGGTATTCTGCCGGTAGTCGGAGTGCCTCTGCCACTGGTGAGTTATGGGGGTACATCAGTTGTGACATTAATGGCTGGATTTGGTATTTTAATGTCCATTCATACACATCGAAAACTATTAGCGCATTAAGCGTTAAGCGTTAAGCGTTAAGCGTTAAGCGTTAAGCGTTATCAGGATAAGCTTGCGGGTTGTTTAAACAAGGAAATTTTATATGTTCACGGTTTTCAATCATTTTATTAAGTTTGGTTTTATAGTTACCATTGTAATTTTTTCGAGCTCTGTTTTTGCCGCTAATCTGGCGCAGGATGCACAGGTACAAAAATTTATTCAAAGCATGGTCAGCAAACACGGCTTTGATAAAAAAAAGCTTGAAACCTTATTTGCTCAGGTGCAAATCAAACAGAAAATTCTGGATGCTATCAGTCGTCCGGCAGAAAAAAGCAAGCCCTGGCATGAATATCGGAACATATTTCTTAAACCCAAACGTATTAAACAGGGTGCCCGCTTCTGGCAGAAGCATAAAGATGTGATAGCTTATGCCCACCAGGTATATGGTGTAGCACCGGAAATTATCGTGGCTATTATTGGTGTAGAAACATTTTATGGTCGCCTGCAGGGTAATTATCGGGTCATGGATGCCCTATCTACACTTGGCTTTAAATACCCCAAACGCAGCAAGTTCTTTTTAGGCGAACTGGAGCTGTTTCTGGTTATGAGCAGGGAACAGGGTTTTGATCCATTAAGTAAAAAAGGGTCTTATGCCGGTGCCATGGGCATGGGACAGTTTATTCCCAGCAGCTTTCAAAGCTATGCCATTGACTTTGATGGCGATGGACAAAAAGATATCTGGAGCAATAAGGCTGATGCCATTGGCAGTGTAGCCAATTATTTTAAACGTCATGGCTGGAAAAAGGATCAGCCTGTAACAGATCCGGTTCAACTCAGTAAAAATACCAGCCTGACTCCTGAAGATGCCTGTAAACGCAGTTGTAAACCTAAATTAACGGTTCGCGAGTGGACACAGAAAGGTGTCAGCGGTAAATTGTCCACTACTGCTAACAGCAAGGCTATTTTACTGGCTTTACAACAGCAAACCGGCATGGAATACTGGCTTGGCTATAATAACTTTTATGTAATTTCCCGTTATAATCACAGTACCTTGTATTCCATGGCAGTCTATCAGCTCAGCCAGGAAATTAAACAGGCTTACATAACACTCAATACTAGAAAGGTAAACCAGACAGCTTTAAATAAAGCTATCTCAAATACACAATCTTCGGGTAAATAAACTATTATGCCAGTCCAATTTCTATCAGCTATTGCTGCTTTTGCCATAACTATTTTTCTGGCAGCCTGCAGCAGTTCACCCGATATATATACCCGCAGTAAAGACGGCCCGCCATCACAGTGGAAGGATGTTTCTCAAATACCTGATGCGGTCCCCAAACACACTACCCGCAGCAAGTCAGGCAATCCAACCTCTTATGTCGTATTAGGTAAACGCTACTATGTGATGAAATCCAGCAAGGGATATAA
>JALSUJ010000374.1 GCA_027071355.1 Gammaproteobacteria bacterium
CAGGGGAGAGACCATATAACCCACGACCCGATCCAGAAAACGACGGGTTTGCTGAGCATTGACATGATCCATATTCAGTTCACCGGGTTGTGCAAAGGCTTCCTGAATGGCTTTTTCGGTGATTTCATTAAACACGACCCGCTTAAAAGGCACCACCTTATCATCATGAATGGCTTCACCCAGGGTTTCTTTTAAGTGCCAGGCAATGGCTTCTCCCTCGCGGTCCAAATCGGTTGCGAGATAGATGTTGTCTGAATTGCGAGCTAGTTTTTTTAATTCGTTAATGACTTTTTCTTTACCCGGCATGGTTTCATAACGGGGATTCCAGCCGTTTTCAGGGTCAATGCCCATACGTTCTATCAGAGCGGTTCGGGCCCGTTGTTTTTTACGTTTTTCCCGTTCTTCTGGAGGTAGTTTTCGGGCTTCAGCTGCCAGTTGAGCCCGTTGTTTGGGATCCATGGGCGCTTTTTTACCGCTGCCGCTGGTGGGCAGGTCCCGGATATGACCTACACTGGATTTGACAACAAAGTCTTTACCCAGATATTTATTAATAGTTTTGGCCTTGGCAGGCGATTCGACAATAACCAGTGATTTACCCATAGTTTTTTATTTTTAAACTCTCATTTGTCTTGTAGTTTTTGTTTTGTACTTTATCTTTAATTACTTTCTATTTATCATGTCTCAGCCAGTTTCCTTATATAGGAATAATGGTTAAGGTATTCTTTTGTCAAGTTTTCACTCTAATTAAATACTTAACACAGGTTTTTTATGCACGCTTCATTCTGGCATCAACGTTGGCAGGAACAACGTATCGGGTTTCATCAGAATAAAATAAATCCATATTTATCAAAGTATTGGCCAAAGCTCAATATCACTGAAAATAGCAGGGTCTTTGTACCTTTATGCGGTAAAAGCCTGGACCTGTGTTATTTTCCACAGCAGGGTCTGAAAGTTCTTGGTAATGAACTTAGTACACTTGCGGTGCAAGATTTTTATACAGAACAACAGTTAATTGCAAGCAAAACTGTAATTTGTGATGAAAATTCTGCAACCGGTCAAACTCAGATGAGCCTGTGGCAGAGTAAAGATATTGATCTGCTCTGCGCTGATTTTTTTACCCTGAAAAAGGAACAACTTACTGATATTAAAGCAGTTTACGACCGTGCTGCACTGGTGGCTTTACCCTCCGAAATGCGTCGGAAATATGTGCAGAAAATGCTCGAAATATTACCTGATAAAATTTCCATGTTACTATTAACACTGGATTATAATGAAAACGAAAAGCAGGGACCGCCTTTTTCTGTCACTCAGGAGGAGGTTTATGAACTATATGAGCCTTATTTTAATATTGAATTACTGGAACTATCAGCAATAGAACCGCAGCAGCGTAGTCCCCGATCTCAGAATATGTCTTATTTTAATGAACGGGTGTTTTATCTTTCTTCATGATAAATATTCTCTATGATTTAATAATTCCCGGCACCCCTGAAAACTGTGACGCTGCTCTGAGGCGGACGACTGGAAAATACTGGAATACAGATAAATGACATCAAAAACCTGGATTAAGGGTAAAGATGAGGCTCTGGAAGTCTCAATTGAACGAATGCAGGCTCAGCTTAAAACACTGGGTTTTGATATTGAGGAAGCACTCTGGCTTAATCCCGTTAATGCCATTTATTCCGTTAATATCCGGGACAGGAACTGCCCCTTATTATTTACCAATGGCAAGGGCAGTACTCGCAATGCCTGCCTGGCCAGTGCACTGGGAGAATTCTTTGAGCGTCTGAACTGTAATTACTTCTTTGCCGATTATTATCTGGGACAGGACGTGGCCAATGCGTTATTTGTGCATTATCCCGATGAACAATGGTTTCCCATTAATGATTCCGATGCAATGCCGGAAGGTTTGCTGGATGAAGCGCTCTGGTCATTTTATGATCCCGAACACCAGCTGACCCCGCAAATACTGGTGGATACCAATTCCGGCAATCGTGATCGGGGGATCTGTGCGCTTCCCTTTATGCGCCACAGCGATCAGCAGAAAATCTGGTTTCCGGTTAATATTGTGGGCAATTTATATGTCAGCAACGGCATGTCTGCCGGCAATACTAAAATGGAAGCTCGAACTCAGGCTTTATCAGAAGTCTTTGAGCGTTATGTAAAAAATAGAATTATTGCTGAGCGTATCAGTTTGCCGCAGGTACCGGAACATATTATAGAAATGTACCCAAAAGTTTTTTCCGCTAAACAGGCGCTGGAAAAAGAGGGCTTTATTATTGCAGTAAAAGACGCTTCTCTGGATGGCTGTTATCCGGTTATTGCTATTATGATGATGGAACCCAAATCTGGCCGCTGTCTGGTATCTTTTGGTGCTCACCCCAGTTTTGAAGTAGCACTGGAGCGGACTATGACAGAATTGCTGCAGGGACGTCGTCTGGAATCCCTGGATGGTTTTCAGACACCCAGTTTTGATGATGAAGCGGTATCCGATCCGGTTAATCTGGAAACTCATTTTATTGATTCCAGCGGTTTGATTTCCTACGATTTCTTTAAGCATAAAAGTGACTATGATTTTGTTTACTGGGATTTTGACAATACCACTCAGTCAGAATTTGAATTTCTGGTCTCGCTTCTGGATACCGAAAATAAAGATATTTATATTGCCGATTACGAGCATCTGGGTGTGTATGGCTGCCGTATTCTGGTGCCAGGTGTTTCAGAAATCTACCCGGTAGATGAGTTGCACTGGCAGAATAATAATGAAGGTATTGATTTTAGATCACAGATTTTAAACTTGAACAGTCTGTCAAAAAATCAGGCGGAACAATTACTCGAAGCTCTGGAACAAAGTGAATTCAGCGATCACTCCGATGTCTGCGGTCTAATAGGTATTGCTCCAGACCCTGATAGTGTCTGGGAAAGCCTGCGTATTGGTGAACTGAAAGGGATGCTGGCCCTGCACAGCGGTGACTTTGAACAGGCTCTGGACTGGAGTGAATGGTGTCTGGAACTATCACAGCTCAGTGATGAGCGGGATAAGTTCTATCGGGCATTAGTGGCATTACTCCATATAGAACTGGATGAACAGCGGCATAGAATAGACTATCTCAGCGGCTTTGAATCATTATATGGCCAGCATATAATTGACCGCTGTATTGCTCTGATAGAAGGTCGGCAGCATTATGACGGCCTGACTGATGCCGGACTGAAATTAGAGGGAATGAAACGTCATCAGAGCTTGCTGAAGGCCTATCAGAAACTTCAAACAGCTAAACAGGACTGGCATGAAAAAGAATGTCCTTAATAATTAGGGCTGTTTTATTATTAACTTATTGATTAGAATTCAGTCTGTTATCTGTTAAAGAAAATAAGTAGAGAATATATGAAAGATAGTTTTGCCAATATTATTTCTGCCGTGGGGGAAGACCTGCAGCGGGATGGATTAAGAGATACCCCGGAACGTGCTGCCAAAGCCTTTAAATTTTTAACCCGTGGTTATAATCAGGACATTGATGAAGTCGTCAACGGCGCTATCTTTGACTCTGACAATGATGAAATGGTACTGGTTAAAAATATTGAACTGTATTCTCTATGTGAACATCATTTACTGCCCTTTATTGGTAAATGTCATGTGGCTTATCTGCCTCAGGGTAAAGTTATAGGACTGTCAAAAATTGCCCGGATTGTGGACATGTACGCCCGTCGTCTGCAGATTCAGGAGAATATGACCAAGCAGATTGCAGAAACCATTATGCAGGTGACAGGAGCAAAAGGGGTCGGCGTGGTTCTGGAAGCCAAGCATCTGTGTATGATGATGCGTGGTGTGGAAAAACAGAATTCCATGATGACTACCTCCATGATGCTCGGTGCCTTCAGAGATGTGCCTTCTACCCGCTCTGAATTTTTACGTCTGATCCGTTAGAACAATTTAAAATGATAGCGATTATTCAAATAAAAAATCTTCGTTTGCGAACCTTTATTGGTTTTAATGAAGAAGAAAGAATAAAAAAACAGGATGTGATCATCAATATCACCCTCAATTATGATGCCACGGCTGCGGCTCAGACAGATAATGTAGATGATGCCTGTAATTACAAAGTGCTGACCAAACAGGTGATTGAACGGGTGGAAAGTCAGTCGTTTAATTTACTGGAAAAAATGGCCGCAGATATTATTGATTTAATCCGTCCACTGGATGAAGTATTACAGGCTGAGGTTGAAATAGATAAGCCCCATGCTCTGCGTTTTGCCGATTCGGTATCTGTACGGGCGGGGTATCATAAAAGAAAGTCGTGAGTTGGGAGTTAAAAGCTGCGTTCTACGGAAAAGTTAGCCAGGGTGATTAAGGCTTCTTTATAGGGGGAGTCGGGGATTAAAGACAGTTGGCTAATGGCCTGACTGGCTTCATCTCGGGCAACCTTGCGAGTGTAATCCAGGGCACCGGTGGCATGAATGGTTTTTGTAATGGCCTCAATCTGCTCCAGTCCACCCTGTTCAATAGCCGTTTTAATCATCTCTGCTTCAGCTTCAGAACCATTTGCCATGGCATAAATCAGCGGCAGGGTTGGTTTACCTTCAGCCAGATCATCACCGACATTTTTTCCCATATCATCACTGCTGGCACTATAATCCAGCACATCATCTATCAGTTGAAAAGCAGTACCCAGATGCATGCCGAAACGGGCCATAGCCTGTTCAACGGCCTCATTCTGGTCAGCAACCACTGCGCCTAATTGTGCAGCAGACTCAAATAATTTAGCGGTTTTAAAATGAATAACTTCTAGATAACGTGCCTCTGTAGTTGAAGCATCATTACAATTGAGTAATTGCAGTACCTCACCTTCGGCAATGGTATTGGTGGAATGTGACAGTATCTCCATCACCTTCATCCGGCTGATACCGACCATCATTTCAAAGGCACGGGAATACAGAAAATCACCGACCAGCACACTGGCAGCATTGCCCCAGAGTTCATTAGCCGTATCTTTGCCACGCCGTAATTCGGATTCATCCACTACATCATCATGTAATAACGTGGCGGTATGGATAAATTCAATGACAGCTGCCAGAGTGATATCGTGCTCACCATTTTGTTCAGAAGCATAATTAAAGGCATTGGCACTGAGCAGGACAATAATCGGACGCAGACGCTTGCCGCCGCTATTGATGATGTACTGGCTGATCTGGTTAATTAAAACCACTTCAGAATGAAGACTGCTCTGGATCAGGTTGTTCACCCGATTCATATCACCTTCAATGAGTTTAAAAACGTCTTCAATTGTCATTTGAACAGTATATAATATCCAGCCATCAATTTGAGGATTCTATTGAGCCATCAGGCAAATAATAAGCCCTGCCCAGAATCACAGTTGGGAGATCGTAAGTTTCCCTATGGAATGTGTCAAGTCAAATGTGCTTAAAAGACCGACATTTCAGGTTTTTACTTCTTTTTACTTCGCTTTAAAAAATAAAACTGTCTGGAATTTGACAAGGTTTGTAAAAACAGGCTAAAATTGACGGTCTTAGATTTTGATTTAATTGCTTTTGTTACTTTTAGTCCTGTCGGTCTGTTTAGATCCTGTTTCTGGGCGTAGGGCAAAAGCATTTACTTTGGTTTTTTAAAGGTAAAGGTTTGGAGTAAACAACTATGTACGCGGTAATTAAAACCGGCGGTAAGCAATATAAAGTATCTGAAGGTCAAACACTGAAAGTTGAAAAGCTTAACGCAGAAGAAGGTGCCAGCATCGATCTGAACGAAGTTCTGATGGTTGCTGATGGCGAAGATATTAAAGTGGGAACCCCATTTGTGGATGGCGGCAAGGTCACTGCGACAGTTGCTTCTCATGGTCGTGGCAAGAAAGTCACTATTGTAAAATTCAGACGTCGTAAGCATCATCGTAAACAGATGGGGCATCGTCAGTCTTATACTGAAATTAAAATTGAAAAAATTACTGCTTAATCAGTCATTTTAGCTCAATAATTAATTCTCAATAATTTTAGTTAAGTATTTTTAGTTTCTCTTTGAGAGATAAAGACAGGATAACGGAAAATGGCTCACAAGAAAGCAGGTGGTAGTACCAGAAACGGACGCGATTCAGTATCGAAGCGTCTGGGTGTCAAAAAATTTGGTGGTGAAATGGTAGTTGGTGGAAATATTCTGATCCGTCAGCGTGGAACCAAAGTTCATCCAGGTTTAAATGTGGGTATTGGTAAAGATGATACCTTATTTGCCAAGGCAGATGGTCGTGTACTTTTTGAAGTAAAAGGCCCTAACAGCCGTAAATACGTCAGCGTTATAGCTGAGTAAGATTTGTTTTAAAAACAGGCTTACAATTAGTTAGACACTAAAAGGCTCTACCAGATTCTGGCAGAGCCTTTTTCGTTTTGTTAGATAAATGGATTTGAGACTAAATCCCAGTCCGTACCAGAATAGTCTTAGGTCTTTCTGAAGACACCGTGAATCCATCCCTGGAGGCTTTTCGTCAGCATCCCTGCTGCCGAAACTTCAGAAAGACCTAAGACTATTCTGGCACTACGAGTTTATTCTAAAAGTCTGTTCATCTAATTAAAAATGTGTAATAACAGATTGAGTTGATTTGGTAAAAATTGACATTATATCATCTGAGTATCAGGAAATGAGGTGGTTTAATGAAGTTTCAGAAACAGGGATGTTTCTGAAAAGCCTCCAGGGATGGATTTACGGCGTCTTCATTAAACCACCTCATTTCCTGATACGGACTTGGGCTTAAATAAATAAATTTTTTTCTTCTCAAATGGTCGAAGGTTAAGTATAAAAAATGAAATTCGTTGATGAAGCGACTGTAAAAGTTGAATCGGGACAGGGGGGCAGAGGTATTGTCAGCTTTCGCCGAGAGAAGTATATTCCATTTGGTGGTCCTGATGGCGGTGATGGCGGTGACGGTGGTTCGGTTTTTCTTAAAGCCACCGATGGCCTGAATACTCTGGCAGACTTCCGTATGACCCGTTTTTATAAAGCCAAAAATGGTCAGGCGGGTCAGGGTAAGGAAAAAACCGGACGCGGGGGCGATGATTTATATATTAATGTTCCAGTGGGCACCAGTGTTAAGGATATGGAAACCGGTGAACTGCTGGGGGATTTAACAGAAGCGGGACAGGTGCTGATGGTCGCACGCGGCGGTTTTCACGGGCTGGGCAATACCCGTTTTAAAAGCAGTGTAAATCGGGCTCCCAGGCAGAGCACCCTGGGTACTCCGGCAGAGCGTCGAGAACTATTACTGGAGCTAAAAGTTCTGGCTGATGTGGGTTTGCTGGGAATGCCTAATGCTGGTAAATCTACCTTTATCCGGGCAGTATCTGAGGCCAAACCAAAAGTTGCAAATTATCCTTTCACCACCCTGATACCTAATCTGGGCGTGGTTAGTATTGTACCGCATCGTAGTTTTGTGGTAGCAGATATTCCCGGTGTTATTGAGGGTGCTGCAGAAGGTGCAGGATTGGGCATACGCTTCTTGAAACACGTGGCCCGTACCGGTTTATTACTGCATTTTATTGATGTAGAACCTTATGACGGCAGCAGCCCGGTAGATACCTTTCGTGCCATTGAAAATGAACTGGAAAAATTCAGTGATGAACTGGCTAATAAAGAACGCTGGCTGGTGATCAATAAAACCGATTTATTGTCTGAAGAAGAACGGCAGGAAAAATGTCAGGCTATTGTTGATGAACTGAACTGGCAGGGACCAGTGTTTACGATATCAGCTATGAACAAGGAAGGCACACGGGACTTATGTTTCGCCATTATGGAGCATCTTGAAGCTAAGACAGATAGTGACCGCAGTTCCGAAGCAAAAAATAATGAAGACGGCTCGAATAATAGTGAAGAAATAAGCAGTGGCACTTACGATGCGGTCACTGGTAAAATTATCAAATGAAGAT
>JALSUJ010000375.1:0-1895 GCA_027071355.1 Gammaproteobacteria bacterium
GTTGATGTCTACCCAGCTCCCAGATGAATTTAACATTACCCACTTTTTTATCATTACGATAATCCAGTGTTTTACCAAATTCCAGTGGTGAGACAATACCCGTTACCGGGTCAGTATGCCAGGAAACCGGTTGACCAATATCAAAATAATCATGGCCGAAGAAATCAATTTTCCCACCCAGATACTTATCAAGGCGCTGCTTGTCTAATTGGAAAGAACGCAGCCATTGTGTGCTTAAATCTGTGCTGGTACCAAATAAAACGGTTTTAGCGGTGACTTTCTTTTCCGGCAAAGGTTGCCAGCCGGAGAGTATTTTATGTTTCTCAAGTTTTTGCAGAAAACCACGTTTAATACGAAAAACGACCTCTGCCAGCGACATCTGCCGCAGTCGATTGATTAACCATTGCAGTTTTTTCATACCGACATATTGTATTGCTGGTGCCATATTTCAAGATTTAACAGGCTCCATAATAATTTTTCGTGATTCGTTTTACCACTGACATGATCAGAAAGTATTTTTTCCAGTGTTTGCGGATGGTAATACTGACGTGTAATTGAGTTATTCCCGGTTAAATGATCATACAGATAATCTTTCATGGATGTCTGGAACCATTCATTTACCGGCACACGAAAACCGACTTTGGGTCGATCAAGAATAGCAGGTGGAATAATGGATTTCATGGCTTCACGTAATACCCATTTTGTTGTGCGTTTATTTACCCGCATATTCTCAGGAAAAGAAGATATCAATGCAGCAAGTTCATGATCCATAAAGGGCATTCGTGCTTCAAGTGATGCTGCCATGGTCATTCTGTCACCACGTTCAAGTAAATTATCAGGTAACCAGCTGGTCTGGTCAAAATAGAGTATTTTTCGTAAGGCTGTATTATTTTTATCTGGTGTTTTTGTATAAATATCTGATAGCGTTAGATTACCCGGTCGAAAGGCAACCAATGCTTCTCTTTCCGCATTGGATAATGCACCAAACCATCTTGCCATACGTTCATTCCAGTCATCAAGGCCAAGATTATGAATCGCTGTTTTGGCACGCCTGAACCTATAGGGTAACGCCTGTATAAACGGTTCGAGTAATCCATTGCGAATAAAATGCGGGATTAACTGATAAGTTTGTGCATAGCGTTCAAATACATGCTTGGGATACCCGCCAAGAAATTCATCACTCCCCTCACCGGTTAACACCATTTTAACGGTTTTTCTGGCTTCTTTTGATAACAGGTATATGGGTATATCCGATGGCTCAGAAACAGGGGCATCGCGGAACCCTATCAAAGCAGGCAGTTCATCCATCAGGTGATCCTGTGAAACAATCAACTCATGGTGTTCTGTTTTAAATTGCTCAGCAATGGTTTTTGCATAACCTAATTCACTGTATTTTGATTCTGAAAAACCAACTGAAAAAGTCTTAACAGGTAATGAACTGTGACGGGACATGAGCCCAACAATCGCTGATGAATCAATACCACCAGATAGAAAAGCCCCGAAAGGGACATCACTGCCCATTCTTATTTTTACGGATTCATCCAGTTTTTCCATAAAAACAGTAACCGGATCAGCTGTAGTATTGTTAGATTCAGGAGAAAAATAATCAGACGGCGTAAAATAAGACCAGTCACGAAAATACCCACTAGACCAGACTCCACAACTACCCGGATTTAGTTTGTATATGTCCTTGAATAAGGTTTGCGGCCCTGGCACATAGCGGTATGAGAAATATTGCCACACAGCATCCTGGTTGACTGAACGATGATACCGTGGATATTGAAGTAAGGATTTTATTTCAGAAGCAAACAGGATCGAGTCATCATCTTTTAATATGAATAAAGGTTTTTTTCCATATCGATCACGAGCAATAAATAACTCTTCTTTATTAGAAT
>JALSUJ010000375.1:1905-2282 GCA_027071355.1 Gammaproteobacteria bacterium
AGCAAACATCCCCCGAAGATAGTCAACACATTGATGACCATATTCTTCGTATGCATGGATAATCGTTTCGGTATCAGAATCTGTTTTAAAAACATGTCCCCTGGCTACCAGCTCTTTACATAACGGCTGGTAATTATAGATTTCACCATTAAAAACGATTTGAATTGTGTTATCTTCATTGCCAATAGGCTGATGGCCACTATTGAGGTCAATGATAGATAACCGCCTGTGTGCTAAACCAACTTTATATCTTGCTGCACTGGCTGAAGCTTCATAAAATCCTTCATCATCAGGGCCTCTATGTGCAATGACATCTGCCATTTTATGTAACAGACTCAAGTCATAGGACTTATTATTAAGTATATACCCGGCAATTC